>NZ_JAJCNF010000019.1:0-62776 GCF_020560945.1 Dorea sp. 210702-DFI.3.125 | reverse complement strand
AACAGCAATTAGAGAAAGGAAGGTTGATTGATGAACGAATTAAGAAACTCAAAGAACGACGATCAACTGGAAGAACTGCTAATGCTGACGGAGCAGATGCAGGAAGAACTCGACCAGAAAGACCGGACTATCAGGAAACTGAAAGTGCAGCTCGACGAATCGCTGACCTTGAACGAGAGGTTAAACAGCGAGAACAGAGCAGGGAACATTCAAGCCTTAAAGAACGACTTGAGGAAAACAAAAGAATTGTTGCAGAGCGAGAAAGAGAAAACGCACGCTGCCGAAATCATGACAGAGGAATGTCAAGATAAGCTAAGGCAGGCAGAACAGGAACGGGACTATGCACTCTCTCATCAGAAAAAAGTAGAGATACCGGTTGAAAAGCCGGTACTCTATCAAAAGTGTCAGAATTGTAATCAGACAGCTTATCTGAAAGCCAAAGAAAAGTATGATACGCAGAGGGAAAAACTGGCAGGCAGATATAAAACAAAAACAGTCATGTATGAAGCATTGATGTTTCTGCTGATATGGTATTCCGTATCAACTACTCTTTTCCAGATGATACGGTCAAAAATATTTATTTCTGATTGCGTGGTATTCTTTGATACAATCGAAACTTTCACACAGACTATTGCTGGCTGGATTGCACTGATAGGAAAGAATGTGGCACAGATTAGTAATGGAATATCCAATCCTGTCATTGACAGAATTATATACTGGCTGATAAGAATATTGATTTGCGGTGGATGTCTGGTGGGTGCGGGAATACTTGTAGCGTTTATAGGGATAAAGATTGCAGGGCTATATAAGAAATACTGTTGGGATATGATTACCATACTGGTAACACTTATAAGCCTGGAAATAGCAATCTACTTTGGAGATTGGATAAAGACAGTCTTGCCGATCAATATGCTATTTCTCTTATTATTGGTGCAACTGGTATATGTTGGAATTGGGTGGTATGTAAAAGGATGGCAAGAAGCCAGAGGATATTATTAAAAAACTATTAGAAACTATTCATATTTATTTTCGTGCTAGGACAGATTATTCTAAAAATTCAGTGATGAGCATGCACATGAAATCTTACTTCGTTTAGGTACGAAAAAGGGCAATGGAAACTTTGTGTTCAGATGAGCTCTCACTATCTTGGTAACAACCGCAAGCAGCAGTGGAATATTGACGATGCATTCCGTATATATTCCACAACACATGGCTAAGCCCGACTAGAATGTGGGTGAAAAATTTTACAAGCGCCAGAGTTCCCTCTGGCGCTCATTTTACTTTCGCTGTGCGTTTTTTCTGTACTCTAATGGCAACAATCCCGTGCTTTTTCGGAATAATTCTGCAAATCGGCTTGAAGTGGAATAGCCTACTGTTTGGGCAACTTGCCCGACTGTCAGCTCTGTATATGCCAGCAGATATTCTGCTTGGCTCATGCGCCGCTGTTGAACATATTCCGTGATGGTGCAGTCGTAGTATTTCTTAAAACAGCTTTTGAGCTTTGTTGTTCCCATGCAGGCAATCTGTGTTAGCCGTTCCAGAGGAATATCAAAAGCATAGTGATCGCTAAGATAAGCGGCAACTATTTGGAGATTTTCAATATCCTGTTGAGAGAGCTTATGGGCTGGTTTATCAGGATGTTTCTTCTGATATTCCACCACCATTGAAACAGCTTCTGCAACTTTACCCTCATAAAAAAGTTTTGCTGCAATCCCTTCCCCGCGATAGTCTTTGATTTCTGTGAGTAACCGTGACATTTCTGGAAAGTCGGATGTTTGGTCGATCTTCCGAAATGCATCCACAGGATTGATCTGTGCCTCCGGGTACAGTTTTTTCAGGTAGTCCTCATAATATGCCGGTGCAATCTCAATCCCAACCGAACGGATTGGAATATTTTTATGTATCAAAGCCTTGTATGGAGTGTAGCCTCCAATAAATGTTTTGATACAACCGGCAGACAGTCTACGGTATGGAGATAATTCCTCCCCGGAAATAGAGTCATACCGAGTGATACTCAGACATTCCGGCATGGAGCATTCCAACATGAAATCTTCGTGGAAGGAAAAGTTATGGATTTTAATATCATATAAGTCTTTCTGTCCATAAGTCCAGTAGGTGCCTTCTCCAACTTCGGGAGAAAGTTTCCAGCAGTCACCTAATGCCCCATATTGCTGGTTGTCTGGGTCACGGATAAAACCGTGTTCAATTAGTAGCGGTGTATAAAACTGGTCAATAATTTCAGACATGAAAACAGACCGCCTCCTTTTTGCAACGATTAGACGAACTTTTGAAAGGAACAGACGAACATTGCCGGAACCTATTGAATGTTGTTCGATAAATGCGTATTGTATTAGACGAAGATTAGAGGTATCTAACCGAAGAATATCACAAACCACTTGTCGAGTCAAGACAATGAAAGGTAGGAGGTCAAAATGAGTAATCAAGTAAATTCTATGAACAAAGGTCTGACAGTGAAAGACCTTGTAACAACAGGTATTTTTACTGCACTGTTATTTGTTTTTGTATTGGTGGGCGGTGTCTTTTTTGCAACGAATCCTGTACTTACTTTTTTCATGCCAGCAGGAGGTGGGCTGCTTGCTGGCCCCATTTATCTTTTGCTGATTGCAAAAGTACATAAGCGTTGGAGCCTTTCTATAATGGGCGTTATCATGGGTATTATTTGGTTCGTGACTGGTATGCACTGGGCTTTTGCATTGGGCTACATGATCATGGCGATTGTCGCGGACTTTGTTGCTGGTGCAGGGCAGTACAAAAGCAAAAAACTCAACAGCCTGTCTTATATCCTGTTCTCTCTCGGTGGCACTGGTTCATATATCGTGTTCTTTGTTGACCCCAACGGCTGGGCACAGACCATGCTGGGGAACGGAACTGAACAGAGTTACATCGACACCATGCAGGCAACTGCAAATACCGGCATCCTGATTGCCATGTTTGTTGCTGTTATCATTACATCTGCAATCAGCGCTTTTGTAGGCTGCAAAATGCTGAAAAAGCAGTTTGAAAAAGCAGGTATTACAGCATGAGCGGTAAACGCCATAAGAAAGAGCTTTGGCTCGACCCACGGGCCAAGCTCTTTCTTATTCTTATGTGTGTTTTATCGTCCATGTTTGCGCCCTCACTTGCATATCAATTTATCCTTGTTATGCTGATTGCGATATTGGGGGCTTTCTTTGGAAAGTGGAAATATGTCATTAAGGCTGTATGCTTTTATGCGGTCATCTGTGCCCTGACAGTTTGGATCATGGCAGAAATGACAGGCACGCTGCGGACAATGTTTATTGCCTTTTTAGGCTTGTTTCATAAGGTCTATGCGTGCGGAACCTTGGCTGGGATTGTTCTGACTACTACAAAAGTCAATGAGTTCCTGTCTGCTATGAACCGTGTCCGCGCACCCAAAAAGTTAGTAATTCCTATGGCAGTTATGCTGCGGTACATTCCAACTATTCAAGAGGACTGGCGCTATATCACAGACGCTATGCGGATGAGAGATGTTTCACCATCTCTGGCGGGCTTTTTAACACATCCGGGCATGACGGTTGAGTGTATTTATGTGCCTTTATTGATGGCAGCTTCAAAAGCGGCGGATGATCTTTCTGTTGCTTCTGTCACTCGTGGAATTGAAAATCCCAATCCACGCACCTGTCTTGTCCAGATAAAATGCGGAATTTCCGATTGGGGCGTCATGGCCGTTGCCGTAGCTTATCTGATTTTTGAATTATGTGTGCGAGGAGGTGTGATCGGTTGATTGAGTTTGAAAATGTATCGTTTTCCTATACGGGGCAGGAACATGGTGGGCTGCGCGACATCAATTTGAAAATTTCGGACGGAGAATTCGTCCTGTTCTGTGGCCGCAGCGGGTGCGGAAAAACAACGATTACAAGGCTGGTGAATGGACTGATCCCTCAGTTTTATCAGGGGGAGCTTCATGGCCGTGTGCTGGTAGATGGTCAGGAAATCAGCAATATCCCCATGTATCAGATTGCCGCTAAGGTTGGCTCCGTTTTCCAAAATCCACGGACGCAGTTTTTTAATGTTGATACAGACAGTGAGATTGCCTTTGGAATTGAAAATGAAGCTCGCCCTCCTGAGAAATTAGCTGAGCGAGTAGAGCAGACAACTGAAGATTTGCATATTCAAAAGCTGCGAAACAGAAATATTTTTGAGTTGTCCGGCGGAGAAAAGCAGAAAATCGCCTTTGCTTCTGTTTATGCCATGAACCCACAGATTTATCTATTGGATGAACCATCCTCTAATCTGGATATGACTTCGATCCAGGAACTAAAGGAACATTTGCGGCTGATAAAAAAACAGGGCAAAACAGTTTTGATAGCGGAACATCGTCTGTACTACCTGATGGAGTTGGCTGACCGAATTGTTTATCTGGAAAAAGGAGAAATCAAAGGAATATACACCCCGGAAGAATTTTGGCAGCTATCTGAACCTGATCGTGAACACATGGGGCTGCGAGCTGTTGATCTACAGGCGGTATTCCCGCAAAAAGCCCACTTGCCTGCGCCTACCCCTGTATTGGAGCTGCGGAATGTGACGCTCCGTTACAAGAAGCAAACAATTTTGCATGACATTGAGCTATCCGCCGGAAAGGGCGAAGTGATTGGTGTTGTCGGCCACAACGGAGCTGGAAAGACTACATTTTCCCGCGCTCTCTGTGGGCTTCACAAAGACTGCGATGGACAATTTTTGTGGGAAAGCGAGCCGATTGAGCGTAAGGAAAGGCTGAAACGCTCTTACATGGTTATGCAGGATGTGAATTATGAACTTTTCGCTGACAGCGTGGAGGCAGAGTGCTCCTTTGGTATACGCAATCCAGATCAAACACTGGTAAATGCAACTTTGGAGAAATTAGGCCTTACCCAATATCGGGAGCGCCATCCAAATACGCTTTCTGGCGGTCAAAAGCAACGAGTAGCTGTAGCTGTTAGCATGATTTGTGGGAAAGATCTGCTGGTATTCGATGAACCGACCAGCGGCCTTGATTTTGACAGTATGACGCAGGTGGCGGGAATGATCCGCCGGTTGTCCAATATGGGAAAGGTTATTTTCATTGTCACCCACGATTTTGAATTTGTCTGCCGTACCTGCTCCCGTGTCCTGCATTTTGACGAGGGCGAAATGCCCGATGATGTACCAGTTACAATGGATGCCCTCCCGAAATTGAGAGAGCTGTTCTCTGTTTCAGATGGAAAGGAGAGGTGATCTATGAAACAGAAAAAAGAAAACAGAGTAGCTTTGCTGCTCCACTGGGCCGGTGAGCAAAAAATCTGGCTGTTCCTGGCAATTTTTCTATCGGCGGTCAGCGGTCTTTGCATTATCGTCCCTTACATTGGAATTTACCGGCTGATGGACGCCACCTTCAATCATACCTGCACGCAGGAACTTGTTGTACATACCGTGGTAATGATTGCAGTGGCGGTAACTTTGCGGTTTGCCCTGTTTGGCTGTTCCGGCGTAGCAGCCCACAAAGGGGCCTATGGCGCTCTTTTCAAAGTGCGCTGCATGGTTGCAGAACACATGGCCAGAGCGCCTTTAGGGGCCTTGAATGAACGGCGCACCGGGGACATAAAAACGGTTCTGAATGAAGATATTGAAAAGTTGGAGCTGTTTCTGGCCCATAACCTTCCTGACCTTGTGTGCTATCTGGTGGGGCCGGTAGTCATCTTTATTTATCTGATGACCGTCAATATTCCTCTGGCATTGATTTCCCTGGTTCCGCTGATCCTTGCTGTTGTTGTAATGGGGATGATGTTCCGCAATACGGATGACCTGATGGAACGGGCCAATCACTCCATTACCACACTGAACTCGGTTATGATTGAGTACATCAGCGGCATGAAATTGATTAAAGCCTATAACATGGGGAGCAAATCGTTTCAAAAGTTTTCAGACGCTATCCAGGAAGAAAATGCCATGTGGAATGAAACTTCCCGGCGCATGGGGCCACCTTATGCGGCCTTTGTTGTTATCATCGAATGTGGGATGTTGATAATGGTTCCAATCGGCGGAATGTTTTTCCTGAAAGGCTCACTGGCTGCCAGCGCATTTTTGCTGTTCGTCTATGTAGGTTCCATGTATCTGACGGAAATACGCCCCCTACAGGAACTGGGGACTAATTTTGCCAATGTGCTGAACGCTGTTACTAAGACCAAAGAGATACTGGATATTCCAATTTATGAGGGTGGAGCGGACTTTCCCCAAAATCACGATATTGAACTTCGGAATGTTCGGTTTTCCTATGATGGCAAGACCGATGTACTGCAAGGCGTTAATCTCAAAATTAAAGATGGTGAACGCATGGCCCTTGTGGGACAGTCTGGTGCCGGTAAAAGTACCGTGATTGAGCTGATCTCCCGGTTCTATGATGTGCAGGAGGGCGAAGTGCTGATTGGCGGGAAAAATGTAAAGGAACTCAATTATGATACTATCCTAAAAAATGTCGCCATTGTGTTCCAAAAGACCTTCCTGACCCGTGACAGCGTTTTAGAAAATATCCGCATGGGCAGTAACGCCACTCTGGAAAAAGTACGGACCGCCGCAAAAGAGGCGCAGATTGATGATTTCATCATGTCTTTGCCGGATGGATATGACACGAAGGTGGGCAGCTTTGGCTCTCGCTTCTCCGGCGGTGAAAAACAGCGGATTGCCATTGCCCGCGCTATCCTGAAGAATGCCCCCATTTTGATCTTAGACGAGGCCACAAGCGCCTCTGACCCGGAAAATCAGATGGAGATTGACAAAGCCATTCAAAATCTCTGTAAGGGAAAGACTGTCATTGTGGTAGCCCATCGTTTGAGCGCGTTGAAGATGTGCGAGCGTGTAGCAGTGGTTGAAAATCACACAATTACCTGTGTCGGAACCCATGAGGAAGTCCGAAAGAACAATGCTTACTATCGGAAGGCGTGGGAGGACTACGAAACAGCCCGGAATATTACTTATCAGTTGGAGGGAGGCGAGCAGCATGAGTGAGCATGATGTATTGAAAAAGAACCGTAATTTTTATATTGGCGTTGGCGGGACTGTTCTGGAAGGGCTTCTCTCCGGCAGCCTGTTTATGCTGCTTTACTCTGTCATGCAGTTTTTGTGGTCGGGACAATTTGACATGAACCGTGTCCTGGTTCTGACCTGTGTGATCGCGGTGGTTTTTCTTCTTCGTATCCTGATTTACAGCTATGGCTATACCAAAGCGCAGATCGGCGGTGCAGAGGTCAGCAAGAATACCCGCCTCTTTATGGGCGACCATTTGAAGCGTATCCCGCTTTCCCGGTTTACCCAGGGACAGACCGGCGATTATATCAATACCATCACAAGCGATGTAAACAACTATGAAAAAATCCTGACCCATAAGATCGGTGATATGGCAAAGAGTTTTGCACTTTCGCTCATGCTGATTATTTTTGTGATGACCATTTATGTGCCTGCCGGAATTATCCTGCTGATTGCCGACTTGCTTTTGATCCCTGGACTGTGGCTTTCCTTCCGTATGGTTCGGAAGTATGGTAAAGAAAAGAATGATATTTGTGCAGAGAATGTCAGCAGCATTGTGGAGTATGTGTCTGGTATTCAAACTTTCCGGGCCTATGGCGTAGGTGGTTTGAAGAATAAAACCGTTATCAACGCTATGCGGGAGTTCTGTCGGATCAGCTTTGTGTACGAATCAAAAGTGCTTCCTATTGGTGCGGTCTTTGGTATTTTGAGTTGGCTGTCCTGCCCGCTGGTTATCTTGCTGGCCTATGCACCCTGGGTCGCAGGGACACTGAACACGGTGGACTACCTTTTGATTTGTATGCTGCCCCTGTTCTGTGCAAAGCTGGCTAACTCGATTTTTGTAGACCTCACCAGTTATAAGAACCTGATGATCTCGAAAAACAAAATCTTGAGTGTAATGAATGAGCCGGAGGAAACTGGCAGCATGGAGCCGCTTCACACAGCTACCCATGAAATCACATTTGACAATGTAGATTTTGAGTATGTTCCCGGTGAACCTGTACTAAAACACGCCACCTTTACGGTGCCAGATCAAAAGCTCACGGCCATTGTCGGAGACTCTGGCTCTGGCAAATCTACTATTTTGAATCTGATTGCAAAATATTATGAAGCAACGGGCGGGACGATTTCTATTGGAGGTAAACCCATTAACCATGTTGCCGCAGAGCGTGTACTGGAACAAGTTTCTATGGTAGACCAGGACGTATTTCTTTTTGACGATACCATCCGGGATAATATCCGACACGCCCGCCCTAATGCTACGGACACGGAAATCGAGGATGCTTGCCGGGAGGCTAACTGTGACAGCTTCATCCGTAAGATGGAAAAGGGATATGATACGCCGACTGGTGAGAACGGAAATCTTCTCTCTGGCGGTGAGCGTCAGCGAATTTCAATAGCCCGCGCTATACTGAAAAATAGCCCCATCCTGCTCTTGGATGAAGCAACAGCATCTCTTGACATTGAAAATGAGCTTGCCGTAAAGCAGGCCATCGCTAATCTATTAAAAGAGAAAAAGACAGTGGTAATGATTGCTCATACCCTTTCCATTGTCAAAAACGCTGATCAAATTCTTGTAATGGGTGATGGCAGGATTGCTGAATCTGGAACCCACGAGGAATTGCTTGCGAAAGGCGGAAAATATGCTGCTATGTGGAACGCAGAGCAAAAAATATCGGCTTGATAGAAGCTAAAGAAGAATAATTGCATAGCGCATGAACCTGCCCCGACTATGGGGAAAGAAAAAACGCTGGCTGGGGCAGGTGATTTTGCGCGCCTATTTTAAGTTATTATCCTAACGGCGGTTTTGAGAAATCAGAGCCGCCGTTTCTTGCGTATACCTAAAAGGAATCTTCCGCATCTATCCACATTTGCATCGTTCCATCAAGATACAATCTTGCATACTCAAGTGGTTCATCAATGGCAAGTGCGTTTAATGCACAGTCAGATCCGGGAGTAGTTGTTAAATTCTTCTCCGCTTCCCAGCAGTCAATGCGGAGCATATAGCCAGCAGAAGTATAAACATCAATGCTGTTGCGTTGTGGATTGTATTCTGCAAATATCGTTCTCATCGTATCAAATCTCCTTATCGTTCAATCAATCATTTGTTGCAAAAATCAGAAGCATTTCAATCAGTTCACCATGTCACTTTTATTTTGTGTTATACTGTTTTATAAGATTTTCTTTCCCTTGTTTTTTCCCTTATCAGAGTTCGTAAACACTCATGGGACAATATAATACAAGGGAAACAATAAGGGAAAGCTCACCTGCGACAAACTTAGTGTTTTCAAGGGCTTGAGAGATATTTGATAATAAAATATAACAGTTATTAAATCCCTTTGAATATATGAAATCTCAATTCAAGTTTGTTGAATTAAAAATGAAATAAAGTTCCAGTAATCATAGAGTGTATGGATTCAATTCCATATGCTCTTTTTCTTTACTGAAAAATCTAATGTTACGAGTTTCTTACGAGTGGTATTAAAAAACTCGCAAGAAGACTCGTAAAAGATATTTCGCCCTGCTTATTCTTGTAGTAACCAATCAGCTATATCGTGAATTTCGATTCCTTCATAACTATATTGGGGATGTTTGGTTCTGGCAATAATCATTTTCGGATAAGCATCTCGAATCTGAAGCAGAGGAGAGTATTCTCTCTCAAATGTTTCCTGCCCGGAAATGTTGTCGCTGACCTGAATATAAATCTTCTCGCCGCCTCTCTGAGCAACAAAGTCGATTTCCTTTTGATAGAGCTTGCCGACATAAACATCATATCCACGGCGAAGAAGCTCGATGCAAACGATGTTTTCATATACTCTGCCATAATCCATATTTCTGCTTCCCAGTATTGCATATCGAATACCGCTGTCACACAAATAGAACTTTTCAGAGCTTTCAAGGTATTTCTTACCTCGGATGTCGTATCTCTTAATATCATAAAATACAAAAGCATTGCACAAATACTTAATGTACTTGCCGACGGTTACATGATTGGTTGGAGTCTCATTTGCTGTCAGCAGCTGACTGACCTTGTTAGGAGAAGTCAGATTGCTGATATTGTCCATCAAGAACTCGCTCAGACGCTGCAAAACCAAAGTGTCCGGCAGAGCATATTTCTGTACTAAGTCCCGTGTAACAATGGTTTCGTAGACTTCTTTTATATAGTTTGTTCTGTCTTTTTCAGTTTTATAAGCATAGGAACCGGCTAAACCGCCCTTGATAGCGTACTCATCAAAGAGCTTATCTTTGTCACTAATATCATCATAAAATTGGCAATATTCCTGGAAGCTGAAAGGAAACACATGAATTTCAATATAGCGTCCGGTAAACAGAGTTGCCAGATCCGCACTCAACAGGAAAGCATTAGAGCCTGTTACATAGATGTCGTATTTTCCCTTAGAGTACAGGCTGTTGATTGCCAGCTCAAACTTGGGACACATCTGAACCTCGTCCACAAACAGGTAGTTCGTTTTGCCTTCCTGATAATGTTCTTCCACATAGGCGTGTAAGGCATGGTATTCCTTGATTTCTTCATACATTAAATCCATGAAGTCAATGAAGATAATATTGATGTTTTCAAAGTTACTTTTCAGATACGCAATATACGCCTGCATCAATTTGGACTTACCAGATCGACGAATACCCGTGATAATCTTGATGTCAGGAGTGCCATTCAGTTCAATGATTCTATCGAGATATTTTGCTCTTGTGATTGTTTTCATTTAGTCACCCACTTTCAAAAATTGAAGTTTTTTTTATTTTTCGAAACCGCTTCGTTGTACTTAGTATACTGTCTGCTAATAGTATATGCAAGATGTCGCTTTCAAAAGCACAAAATTTTTTATTTTTTGAAAGTGGAAACTATGGATTCAAAATTCCATAAAAAAAAGCAATTTCCAGCTAACATTTGGCTTAAAAAACATATTCTACCTTCGAGGGGTATGTTTTTCCTCTAAAATAGAGTACGATTAATATAAAAAAGGGGGTAACTGGATGGATCTTATTAAAATTGGAAAATATATTGCAAGTAAGCGAAAGTCATTGGGGATGACCCAAAAGCAACTGGCAGAAAAATTAGGTATGAGTGATAAGTCTGTTTCTAAATGGGAGCGAGGAGTTTGCCTTCCGGATGTATCTGTTTATAAAGAACTTTGTTCAATTCTTGGTATTAGCCTCAATGAGTTTCTGGCGGGAGAAGATATAGCCCAAGAGAATTTGATTCAGAAGTCAGAAACAAATATTATTGAAGTAATCAAAGACAATATAAATAAAGAGAAATGTCTAAAGGTTATGAAATATATATTATTAGTTATATCTATTTTTGCGTTATCAGTACTTGGATTTGCCATATACCGTTTGAAAAAACCACAGAATTATATTTCTCCTGTTGCAAAGGATAGCATAGAAATTCAGACCGCAGAACTGCTTGCCGGACCGGATGGAGCATTTGTCTACAAGTTTATCACAACGGATGAATATAAAAAACTTAGATTACATATTTATCGATACGAATCAGGAAAATTGATTGATCAGGACAAAGTTGAAATGGGATTTGAAGATATTAGTTCGCCCCAAAGTGGTGAAATTGTAATGGTACCTGATTTCAATAATTATATAATTAAGTTAATTATTTCTGGAGATGGTAATAAGTTGTCAACTGAATTTCCTGTTTTAGAAAATGTAGAAGATAAAGAATACTATGGCAGAGCAGCAACTGAAATAAAAAATGTCGTAGACATTAAATATAATAAGCAGCAACCACTCATTGCTTTTGTTTATGATAATGACGAAATGAATGTTCCAACTTTAGACAATTTTATAAATAGCCAAACAGATTTTCTTTCAAAAAATGATTATGTGTACTATGTAGCATTTGAGTTTTGTAAGTAATAGATATATACGGAGAAGCATCGGCGAACAAATTTCACTTCACAACGAACACCCTGCTGTTCGGCTATACACTTCCCACTATCCGTGATCAAGGAATGTTTCTTCTATTGTTGAAACCGTTTTATCTCTTACCTTTTCTGATAAAATAATAAGGCTGAACTGTTACCAATCAACAGAGGAAAATACGAAAAAGCTTGCAAATCCACCTTCTTTCCTTTAATATATTGACAAAAATATAGAAAGGGAAGAAGGTATGTTTCAAACGATTATTAGTACAATCAGTTCTTTTATGTACAGCAAGCTGCTGGTCATTATACTGATTGGTGCGGGAGTGTATTTTACAGTCCGCACAAGATTTCCGCAGGTAAGATTATTTAAGAGAGCTTGTGGATCCGTAATGGAAAAGCCGGAGGATAAAAAGGCAATTTCCTCTTTTCAGGCACTTATGGTTTCAACAGCATCCCGTGTGGGAACGGGAAATATTGTCGGAGTTTCATCGGCGATTTGTATAGGAGGATTTGGTTCTGTATTCTGGATGTGGGTGATTGCGATCATCGGAAGTGCATCTGCTCTGATTGAGAGTACATTGGCACAGATTTATAAGAAAAAAGGAGAAGACGGAAGCTGTTATGGAGGACCGGCTTACTATATTGAAGCGGCACTTCATTGTCGCCCACTGGCAATTGTTTTCTGCGTTGCAATGATTTTAACCTACGCATTTGGATTTAATATGCTGGCATCTTATAATCTGCAGTCTACATTTTCAGTATTTTCCTTTTATGAAGCAAAGATAAGTCCCTGGATCATCGGTGGAATTTTGGCAGTGCTGACAGGCTGGTGTCTGCTTGGCGGCGGATCACGTATCGTAAAAGTAACATCAATGGTTGTACCGGTAATGGGGATTGCGTATATTGGGATTTCACTTTTGGTAGTAATTATCAATATTCAGAATGTGCCTGCAATGTTTGTGCGCATTTTTGAAGAAGCATTTGATTTTAAAGCAATTTTCGGAGCATTTTCCGGTTCGGCCATGATGCAGGGAATCCGCCGGGGTCTCTATTCCAATGAGGCAGGTATCGGTTCGGCTCCGAATGCATCAGCTGCGGCAAATGTCAGCCATCCGGTAAAACAGGGGCTGGTACAGATGTTATCCGTATTTATTGATACCTTGCTGCTTTGTACAGCAACAGCTATGATGTGTATGTCATCTGGAATCGATCCGGCAAAAGAATTGCAGGGAGCACCATGGGTGCAGGCATCACTTCAGGAATCACTTGGTTCTTTCGGGCCGGTCTTTATTACAGTTGCAATGGTATTTTTTGCATTTACAACTCTGCTTGGGAACTGTTTCTATTGTGACAATCTTTTAATCTACATTCACAAAAAACAGCCGGGAAAAGCTTTTATGAAAGGCTTCAGACTGGTATCGGCACTTGCAATCTTTCTGGGAGCAGGAATGGAGATGTCTCTTTTGTGGGATCTTTCCGATGTACTGATGGGTGTTATGGCGCTCATTAACATTCCGGTTATTCTGATTTTATCAGGAATTGCAGTTAAAGCGATCCAAGATTATGAAGTACAGTTAAAACAAGAAATCAACCCGGTTTTTAAAAGCGCAGACATCGGTCTTAGTCAAAAAACAGATTTCTGGAGCTAAATTTAACAAAAGCTAAAAGATATTATGAAAAATCTATGATTATATCCATTATCCGGTATGGCTGGCAAAACATGGACTTGTCAGAATTAACAGAACATACCTTGGCAAATGAAATAGAAGCTCCACATGAGATTTTAAGAAAATAGGCAAGTCAACTTCCAGTAAAACGGAATATTTAACAGCGTAATAGAAAAATCCTGTTCAATATATGAATATGAGCAGGATTTTTCTATTTACAACAATATTTTTT
Source organism: Dorea sp. 210702-DFI.3.125 (assembly GCF_020560945.1). Taxonomy (NCBI): domain Bacteria; kingdom Bacillati; phylum Bacillota; class Clostridia; order Lachnospirales; family Lachnospiraceae; genus Dorea; species Dorea sp. 210702-DFI.3.125. The sequence goes on along the minus strand of NZ_JAJCNF010000019.1, from coordinate 48,959 downwards.
ACAATATTTCCTTTGATTATCCGGAAAATTTTTCACTGTAATGACTATTCATATCCTCCCAGTCCATGAACAATACATAAAATACTTTGCCATATTGCTGGCTCTCAACAATTCTCCCATGGTCAAGCACAGACAGATACGATTCATCCGCTCTTCGTAAATGAAAGTGGATATAATCATTTTCATTGCCATTATCAATCTGTTCCCAAATGCTTGCTTCTATCTTCTTCTGCTCATCTTCGCGTATCAGGTTGCGGAAACTTTTCTTTGTAAGTCTGAATAGTTCATCCATATCTTTATACCCGGCCATATGAAGAAACTCCTGATTTGCATAAAAGAGTTCGTCATCTTCTTTGTCTGCTCTGTATATGATAAATGCTCCTGGAAGGTTCTCGGAGATATCCTTGAATGCAAATCCAAGTTGTTTACGAGCCCTTAATTCAAGCCCTTCCTTATAAGCCATACAGCCATTTTTCCCATGAAGTTTTATTTCGTAAAGGGCTGCATCTGCACAGCGCATAAGCTGTGAACGATTAGACGCAAATGTCGGATATTCCGCATATCCAAGAGAAATAGAAAATTGATGTTCTTTTCCCTTGTATGAAAATGTCTTTGGAGCTATAGTGAATTGCTGTAGCTTCTCTTTTACATCATCGTAGGAATAATCTTTTAAAAGAATAACGAACTCATCGCCGCCGTTTCTTCCTAATAACGCACCAGACGGAAAAAAAGCTTTCATACTGTCTGCCAGACTCTTTAATGCATTGTCTCCATAGACATGCCCATAGATATCATTAACAAACTTAAAATCATCAATATCAAGAAGTACAGCCACAAATTTTGCTTCCGGATTTTTAGTAATCATCTGTTCTGCCAGTTCATCGAATCCATAGCGGTTGTAAATACCTGTAAGAGAATCTGTGTGCGCCAGTATTTGAAATTTGTTTTTATTTTCTTTTGATACCAGCCATACCCGGGTAAGAACTGCCAAAAGCAAGGTAATCGCAATAAAGAAAACACTGATTACTGCTATTAATGTATTGTTTTCCCAGCCATTTTCAGGCGTTACTTCAAACTTCCAGTTCTCCTCTCCTATCATAAAGTCATAAGAAACCGGATTCGTTAATTGACGATCTGACTGATAAACAACTTTATAATGATCACTCCATGGATTATCCATTTTTGAAAGACTATATTCATATCCAAACTTCGAAAGTGCACTTGTTGCATCTGAAAAAATATCCGGAACACGAAGGATAACAATGGTAAATCCCCAAAAATATTCCTGTCCGTTTTCATCTTTCAAATAAATAGGATTGCGGACAGCAATTCCATATCCCCCCTGTTTCAATTCAAAAGGCCCCTGTGTAACGATTGTATGATGATCTCTTGCATATATGGAAATTTCACCACGGTTTTTATCATGAATCAGATCAATTTTACCTGTCTCATTTCCCTCGGCCGGATAAATATCCGTTACAATGCCAGCCGGAGCAAGCTGTACGCTTTCAACAGAATCCGACATAATATTTTCTGCAATTGTGTCAAATTGATTGATTTCTCCATTTTCACTGATCAAAAGCTGTTTCAGAACATCTGTAATCTCTATTCCATTTGTAATCTCATTCTTTATACGTTCCCCATAGGTTGTTACATTTAATTGTGCTGTTGTGCGGCTCTGCTCTTTTTCATGGGTATCTGTTTTGTATACAACTAAACTAGCAAGGCATATGCCCAGTAAAAAAACGATAAGAGGCACAAGCGTTTTTTTCTTCACCTGATTTACCTCGTTTTATCTATCTAATGTTTTTATAATAAAGCATTATATCACAGAAGTAAAAAATTTGAATAGATTTTGCCCAAAAAGTTATAGGACGTTTTTCCATTGTACTAATAACGTTTTCCTTGCGTACAATGGAAATATTGGTGTAAAATGCAATTAGTTCTTAACGTAATTTTAAATGATTGAAGATGACGAGGCAACCGCGAATGAAAAAAAGAAGTAGCGCTTCTAAACAAATAAAAAAATACAGTTTGATTGTTGGATTACTTGTTTTTATTGCATCCTTTCTTTTTGGATATATTAATTTAAAGAACATAGAAAAAGGAAAAAAAACAGCCGCCACTTATACTGCCCAAAGTACAGTAAGACGAATCAATGCGCAATTGAATCAGTATGTTGAACTTTCAGAGTTTCTTGGAAATGTAGTTCTCGCAGGATATAACCTGGATCAGACTTCATTTTCGGAATTAGCGAAAATGCTTCCAAACGAGGATGGTATTGTGAAAGCTTTTGAACTTGCGCTGGATGGAGTTGTTACTGATGTATTTCCACAGCAGGGAAATGAGAACGCATTTGGAATAAATATGCTGACAGATCATGAGCGTAAGGATGATGCAAACCGTGCGAAAGAAACCGGAAACTATACACTTGGTGGACCATATAAATTAAAACAGGGAGGAACAGGCGCTTTGCTGTTCCATCCGGTTTATAAAGAAGATTCTATAGACAATGACTCTTTTTGGGGCTTTGTGATTATGGTCATCGACTGGGATAAATTTATAGATGAAATAGGTTTGGACCGATTAAATGAAGCTTCCTATTGCTATGAAATATGGACAACTGATGAAACTACAGGCAGCCGAGTTGTTCTGACTCAAAGTCAGGAACACATACCTAAGAACAGCCTTACAGTAGAATGCGAAATTCCTAATGATACATGGTATGTAGATATTGTACCAGACGAAGGCTGGATTTCCATTTATCAATGGATTGCTGTTATTGCCGTTTCCTGTATAACGTCCTTAATGGGCGCCACTATTTTTAATCAGGTGCGCAGTAAAAAATATCGTGAAAACCAGTATGCAGTGGAACTGAAAAAGTCCGCTGAACAGGCAAGAGAAGCAAGTGAGGCAAAAACTCGATTTCTGTTTAATATGAGCCATGACATCCGAACCCCGATGAATGCAATCATTGGGTTTTCAGATCTTCTCGGAAAGAATCTTGACAACGAAGAAAAAGTACGAGAATATTTGAAAAAGATTAAATCTTCCGGAAACTTTCTGATGACGATTATTAATCAGGTGTTGGAAATGGCCCGTATCGAAAGCGGAACTGCTATATTAAAAACAGAAGCAGCAAATTTGAGCGAATTATTTTATTCGGTAAATACAGTATTAGAGTCTGATATCCAAATGAAAGGAATCCTCTGTTCTATCGATACAAATGTTCAACATAAATATGCATTTTGTGATAAGACAAAGCTCCAGGAAATATATTTGAATATCATGAGCAATGCCATCAAGTATACTCCTGACGGTCATTCGATTCATGTGACTATTAATGAGACGGAATTCGATGATAAAAAAGCACGGTATGTATTTGTCTGCGAAGATACTGGAATTGGAATGGCCTCGGAATACCTTCCACATATCTTCGATGAATTTTCCAGAGAACATACAGCTACGGAGAATAAAGTCAGCGGTACAGGTCTTGGTCTTTCTATCGTGAAATCTTTTGTGGAACTGATGAATGGTAGGATTCATGTGGAAAGTGAGCCGGGAAAAGGAACAAAATTTACAGTAGAAGTCCCACTGGAACTTGCTTCTGAAGAAGATGTATGCAAAAAAGGACTGCCAGAGCAAACGTTTATGACCGATAAAAATATTGGAAAACGTATTCTTCTTGCAGAAGATAATGAATTAAATGCTGAAATTGCGATGGAACTACTGAAAGAAGAAGGATTTCTGATCGACTGGGTCAAAGATGGCCAGGAATGTTTTGATAAACTGGAAGAATCAGATGACGGATACTATGATCTGATTCTTATGGATATTCAGATGCCGATCTTGAATGGCTATGATACAACCGCAAAGATAAGGCAGATGGAAAACCCGAAAAAAGCAACCACACCGATCGTTGCCATGACCGCAAATTTCTTTGACGAAGATATTGAGATGACTCAAAAGGCTGGAATGAATGGATTTATTGCGAAACCATTAGATGCGGAAAAGATGTTCACTATATTAAAACAGAGTATTGTAGAGAATTAGTTATAGAATTAAGAATGTGCCTCGGCACATTCCAGCGCCTGCGGCTTTGCTGCCGCAGGCTTTTCTATTCCTCCCATTCAGGCGGCTCCTCACATCCAAATGGATCAAGCATGCAGTTTATTTCTATTTGAATATTTGCCAAATGATTAGCCAACATTATATACACTTTCAAATCATGCATCAGAAGGAAAAGCAGTTCAAGAAAATGTCCCACAATAAAACGAATCATTATCTTATATTGATCTGACATCGTACCACAACAGACACTGAGTACTGAATTTAATGGTTGTATCCGATGAAGTCCTTCGCTGATTTTATCTGCAAATGTATGATATAACTCTTCATCATATTTTGTGAAGTCAACCTTGTATACGCCGTCATATTTAATAAAATCAACCTCATGTACAGCACTTTTTTCTGTTGGGAAAGATCTGTCAACAAATTCTGGATTCACTTCATAAGCCTGCATTTTATTATTCTTTTTTTCAGATTCATACATCACTTTAAATAACCAGTTTACAAGAACCGGTCTTGTCAGAAGTCCCACATAAAAGTACGGGAGTTCTTCAAACAGCCACTCATAAAAACGGTCTGTAATCATCTGATTTTCCGGAAGCCAGCTGCCTTTCTGATTCTGGTTCATATATTCGTCAATTTCATCATGAAAACTTCCCAATTCATCATCTTCCAGATCAAATACATCTTGAAAGCAAGCTTCCATAATCGTATAAACTGCTGCTTTAGATTTTTCAAATTCCAGATAATTGTTCTGTTCCATAATTTTTTATCTCCTATGTAGTATAATTTTATCTTGTTCTTTTATAGCCTTACAACATTGTGCAAGTAAACTATGTTTTTTCCCCTTTTTACTGTTATGTCATGGACTTTCTGTTTCAGTGTCAGGGACTTCCGTGGGCTACGCTGCGCACCACGGAAGTCCTTCTTCTTTCTCTTCCACAAGTGAAAGTTTGAAATTTCGGCAATCCGGATCGTCGAACATCTTCTCATCCAGCATGCTCTGAATCTGAGATCGCATGTAACGGCATCCGAGATTTTTTCCGGCAGCTTTTTCTGCCAGGATTCGTTTTGTCTTATCGTCTACGGAAAGATTCACCATATACAGCTTCTCCAGCTGACGAATCGGGGACATCTGTTTTCTGCTGTTCAGAATGTGCTCAAAATCATCGACGGTCAGAGCATTTAACGCTACGATCTGCTGGATACGTCCTGCAATCTCCCGACGGACATTTCCGTACTCAACGAGATCTTCGATTGTGATTGACTCTGCTTCTTCATCAGGAGCTGTATTCTGGAAGAATCCGATTGTTGCCGGCTTGTCTTCACGGTTCTGAAGCAGCGTCTCAAAACTTCCACAGAAGACAAATGAAACATGACTGCAATCAATTGTCGTCTTTTTGGCATCATTGCCTTCTGAGACAAATTCGACTTTATCTCCGTCCATAATCTTTAGAAATTCATTCTGGATTTTTCGGGAATAATCTACTCCGGCCGATCCGATCGATGGCTCAAAGAGCTTGTCTGCCTCATCGATGACAATCAGCATTTTTTTCACTTTTTCGGCAGGCTCCTCAAGGAAAATATCTTTTACGTGATAGCTGCCTTTCCAGCCGTCACAGGCGATCTGAGGACCATTCACGATTTTGATGAACGGGAATCTCTTCTGAAGGGAGCGCCAGATTTCTGTTTTACCACATCCGGTCGGTCCGGCAAGAATCATATTCCGTCTGCGTCCCTTCAAATGATTGTAGAGCATGATTGCTGCTGCTTTTTTTGCATTCTCCTGTCTGTAGACATTCTCGTCCAGATATTCGTAGATCATCTGTGGTGTCCATTCTACTTCGCTTTCGTCAAATGGCGTCTTATCAAAAGTTGTTTCGAACTCCGGCTCTGGCTTTATATACTTATAAGTCTTACGCTCTGATGCTTCAGCAAGAATCTGAGCCAGCTTATCTGTTTCGCTGAGACTTAAATCTGTATTGACCAGTGCTTCAAGGAGAACCGCCCCGGCTGTCGCTTCCCGGTTTTTCTTCCAGAAGCTTGCAAGTTCTTCTGTAAAGTCCAGAAGTTCATAGTATTCTTCATCGCTTATGTCATCATACTCTCCGGCCTTTGCATCAGCTGTAAAGGTTACTGCCGGATTTGTCATCGTGACGTCAACTCCGCCCTTTGTCATAAGTCCAATATAAGTTTTCCAGAAATCAAAAGCTTTTTCTCTTAACATAAATGTACCCTCCCAGGTTTGTTTTCATTTTCGATTGAAAATATATGTTCAAATGTGTTTGTTTTCATGTGTTTCTTTGTTTATGTCTCTATCTTACTACATCACATTTTCACATCTGTAACCGGGAAGGGTACCTTCTCATCTTCTACACAACCTTCGCAATAATAAACGTTGCATTATCTTCCGCTCCCATGCGGTTGACTTCATCGACCATTTTTCCACGTGCTTCTGCTACCGGCATCTGCAAGATTTCTTCCAGGACTTCATCTTTCACCATATCCGTCACACCGTCTGTACAAAGCAGATACTTATCACCTTTCTGATATTCAAGCTTGTAGAAATCCATCTTTTTAAAATCATCTGCATACTCCGTTCCGATATAACCGACCAGCGCACTTCGTATATGCCCCGGATGGCGGTAAGTATGATCGGTGGATAACTGCGCAAGCTTCCCTTCACGCAGCCGGTAAATTCTGGAATCTCCAAGAGACATTCCGAAAATGTAATTCCGACCGAACTTTAACGCCGTCATGGTCGTCCCCATTTGCCTTACCTTCTGCATTTTCTTCCATTTTATAAGATTGGCTTCCATTGCTTTTGCAATTTTCCACATACATGCTTCATAGTCAGCCTCTTCTCTCGATCTCCATGGGCATTCTGCCTTCGCAAGTGTCACTGCCGCAATATACGAAGCCATCTCGCCGCACGGCAGGCCGCCGATTCCGTCGAACACAGCAACCCATTTACCTGACACATCAGCCTCTGGCGCATGAAGGATTTCACCTATAGGATTATCTTCCAGTAATTCTGCCACATCGAAATCATCGAAATCCGGAATCTCCCCATTCTCTTCCGCTTCTCTATAACTCTCTTCAATAATCTGCAACATTTCTTCAGACAGTTCTTCTTCCTCCGGTTCCACTTCTTCCGGCTCTCCTGACGTCAGACGCAGCGCAATTCCCCCGTCCGAATCCATGTATTGCCCGTTAAAATAAAAATTGTCTTCGTTCGTGTCCCGGAACTCGCCGGTCATGCTGGTACATACCGCTTCTACTTTCACCAACTTTTCCTTATTCTTCGTCATATGACTTCTCCCATACTCCTGCAAATGTATCTAACAGATCTTCTGATACGACACACATCATGACAAATGCCTCATACGGGTTGACCGGATATAACTCGATCATTCCCGCTTCTATTAACAAATCATTGGTCTCATCTACAAATTCATTAAAACGTGCCGGTGCACTTTTCGTCAGTTTTTCTTCGTCCAATGCATAAATCAGGAAAATCAGTGTAATCAGATCAAATCGCTCAATCGGCTTACCACCTAAAATTCCATTGATTCTGGCACGGCTCAGACGTTTGCTCTTGAACTGTTCTTTCAGCTTTGCAAAGGACATCAGATTACCATTATCTGTTACAGCCACTCCACTATACAATATGCTCTCCATTCTGGACGGATTGATATCTTCCGCTTTCAGTTCCGCCTGTTTTCCATCTTTTTCAATCAAATCCGGATAACGGTTCAAATGCTTTGCACACAGCTTCTGCGCTCTCTCGTACAGTCTCATAAACACTTCCCGCGCCTGTGTCTCACGTTTTTTTGCAACGCCAAGCTGTTTCAGATAATGTAAATATTTCTCCAGACCTTCCTCGCTGCTCACATACATTTTCGGGTCATTCTGCATTGCCTGCCACATATGATTCTCCCGAATGGACGGATCTTCTGCCTGATTCTCATAAGCTTCAAGAAGCTTCTGCGCCTCCATCCAAGACTTTCCATTATACCTGCAGTGCCAGTAAATCGTTTCCGAAGGACTCGTAAAATCAAAATCCGGCTCCTTTAATACCAGTGTCAGGAATTCAGAAATCTGTTTATCATTCATATCCAGTCCAAATCCGATATAAAACATATTCTCACGCTTTACACTCTCTGATGTCAGCCAGCGGTTCGCTTTTTTCTTTAATTTCTTTTTTTCTTCTACATCGTTCGAATCATAGCAATCGTTTCTCGCAAAGATTTCCAACAGCAGCTCAGGATAATTTGTGACCTGATTAAAGTTTTCTTTAATCCCTGCATATTCATAAATATATCTTCTCAAAAAGTCTTTAAATGATACAATCTCCATGATGTTCGTCAGATACTTATAGATCGTATCTTCACTCGCTCCCTGGAACTGATCTGACTCAATCGTATCATAAAATTCCTTCATAGCTGTAAGCGTGAAGTTCTGTGGACGGATTGTTTTCTCCTCATCGTAATCCAGTATATTTTTCTTGGACATATTTTCCTTAGACATATTTTCTTATCTCCTTTTCCTTATTTCCGATACTTTTTGCATTTTCCAGATCTGCTCTCATATCTGCCGCAGACTGATAACGGTCTTTCGGTTCAAAGGCACATGCTTTTAAAATAATTCTTCTCAGCGGTTCAAATGCTGTCTTGGGCTCCGGCAATTCTCCCTTACAACGAGCATTCATCTGAGCAACTGAATCATGGAGGTCCCAAAATGGCAGCCTCATATCATTTGCAAAATAATATAGTACCATTCCCAGCGAATAAATATCTGCACTTTTATCATAAAATGTATTATATACTTCCGGTGCCATATAATTTCTCGTACCAATTACTGTCATCGATCCATCATCCCACTCTCTCGCAAGACCAAAATCGCCAAGTTTAAAAGTTCCGTCTTTCGCAACCATAATATTCTCCGGTTTAATATCCCGATGCAATACATTTTCCTTATGGCAGACCTCCAGCGCCTGACAGATTTCAATTCCAAGCCGGATGATTTCCTCCTGATTCATGCGTTCCTCTGTAAATTTGAAATCCTGATTTTTTGAATCGCTGCTTTCCAAATTACTACTCTCCAAATCCTCTTCCTCCGGATAAGCATAGTCCATCAGCTCCGTAAGATATTCCATCTGTATGTAGGCACGCCAGTAATTTTCCTCCGGCATTTTTTCCAGACAACTGCCTTTAATTTGGACAATATGCTTCTCATCCATAAATGATTCCAATATATTAACTTCCCTTGCAAGCTTGTTAAATTCCTTACCAAAATCTCTTCTCGCGGCCGCTATGTCATTACGATATTGGAATCTGATTCTTTTTTTTGTAAGATTTTTCTCGATAACTTTTAAAGCCCAATATTCTTCCTGATCCGTTCCTTTATTTCTCACCATGCGGTAAACAGCTCCATAAGAGCCTTGCCCCAGTAGTTCATCAATTTCATATCCATGAGAACTCCACTGTCTTGGCAGCTCCGGAAATTGTAGATTTCTCATCAAAATCTTTCCTCCACAATGTATTCACAATATATTATATATGACATTGTATCAGTCCTCTGACAACCTTTCAACACACTTCCTCCTGTGGCGGAAAATTTATGGATTCCGTTGTCATTACAAAATCACTATTCGAATCCTTTACAATAACGTCATCAGATTACAAATGCAGCAATCCAAAGGATTGGAAAGGAGTTTACGATGATCATTGTATATGGTTTATTTATTTACAGTATTTATGAATTTCTCAAATTTTTGTTTTTAGCTACACTCGGAGATATCATCACCGCAATCAAAGGTAATTACGACAGTCCTGAAAGGGACAGAGCCATCAAACGAGATCTGTGGACAGTTGCAAAGAGTATTATTGCTTTCATCATTGCCTGTATATTATTTTAAAGTTTAAAGTTCATTTTGGTATCTAATCTAGTAATTTTCAATCATCCAGAATATAATGAAAAAGTATCAGCTTTTTAATTAAAATCGCAATTCTAAAATAAAAGGAACAAAAAAGATGACATTTCCAAAATTACCAATACAGTGGAGCGAGAACGGCTATGAGATTACAGAAGAATTAGGTCATGGTTCTTACGGTTCTGTTTATAAACTAGTAAAAGATAAAGGAACGGAAAATGAAGAGGTTTCGGCCCTGAAAATTATAAACTGGACATTGGATAACAATACGGTACGGTATGAATTTACCAAGGATTGGGACGAAGCCAGAAAAAGCTACGCGCAGCGATTCGACCAGATGACACAAGAAGTGAATCTATTAGAATCATTTGTGGGAATGAAGACGATTGTGCAGTTGAAAGGAAGCTGTACGGAAAAAATGCCGGAGTTAAATTACTGGAAGCTTTATATCCAGATGGAATATCTGAAAGATCTGATGGATTTTGCAGACGAATGTAATGGACTTACAAGAAAACAAATTGTGAAGTTGGGAATTGATATTTGCAATGCCTTAGAAGTATGTCATGCAAAAAATATCATTCATCGTGATATCAAGCCGGCAAATATTATGGTCTCCCCAAAAGGTTACTTTAAACTGGGAGATTTTGGTGTTGCCAGACAGCAGATTTCAGGAACTATGACCGTGATTGGCTCTTATGATTTTATGGCACCGGAAGTTTACAAAGGAATGCCTTATGACCAGACCGCAGACATTTATTCCCTTGGTATGGTTTTATATTACCTGGCAAATGATTTCAAACTGCCTTTTTCTGAAATTCAAAGTTCCATAGACCGGATAAACCGGCGTATGAACGGAGATACCGAATGGGACTGGAAGCAAAAGCTGTCAAGCTGGGGAATTGCAACAAATATCAAACAAAAAATGTCTGAAGAAATCCTCTATGATACTGTAATGACCGCCTGTGCTAATGACCCGAAAGCTCGATATCAGTCAGCGACGGCAATGAAACGGGATTTAATGATATGCATGGATAAAATCTGTACATTAGAAAAAAGGGATGATAACTGGGAAGCTGCGAAGAAGAAATAAAAAGAAGAACCTTGGACTTTGATTGCCTTGGTTCTTCCTTTTCTTCTCTCCCGTTAGTTTTCCACGTTATAGTCTCTGATTCATGTATTTTTCCACATTATCATCAAGAGTTATCCCACTCAATTAATTTCATAATTTTTTTCACAGCATTTACCACTTTTGATGACAAATACATTTTCTGCCCTTTTTCCACATTAAAGTAGCCATTATAATTATCCTTAATTATAATGGCTACTTTATATTAAATTTCATTATATTCATATTTTTTATTATCGGAGGTTTCTGTTGATCTTGTTCCCTGCCTGTTTTCCTTTCTTTTAGAACTATAACATGTAATTCAAAGTCGCCGATTTACGCTTCATTGATTTGATTTATATAACCCTCATCTTCTATATTGAAGTTCCTTACTATTCCCTATCTATAACTTTCTCATAGTAGTTATCGCTATCATTCTCTTCCATGAGATTCTTCAATATACTCTACGACCATCCAGCTATTCCGTCTATAGCATCTCTTCTTTATAGAACTCATTTTTTATATAAATCTCGATTAGTTCGATGTTTCTTTACACATCTTCTAATTCCTTGAATTACTGCGGTATCTTTATCCTCAATATGTTCTGCAAATGTTTTCTCTTTTATACCGGTTATCTTTTCTTCTCCGATTTATCTTTTTTTATTCAATCTTCTTACCGGATTTTTATGATCTATGGTTAAGGCTTATTCTGTGGGAACTTCCATTTGCCATACCACCAACATATTGACTATTTATAGATTCTGAATTGTCCAACGGTTTAAGCCTCCTTCCTTTCTATTTCGTTCGTCCCTTTCTCGTCAGGACTTCTATCGATGATTCCTAAGGAATTATTCTATCAAATCTTCTTATACGAATTTCGATTTAACCTTTTGGGTTATTTTAGGTTATTCTATCTTAATCTAAAATTTGTTGATTTAATTTTCGATTTAATCTTTTCATTAAATTTTTTTACTGAACTTTTTTGGTTCTTCTTTATCATTTAATTTTTTTGATCATATCTTATATTAAATCTTTTTTGATTTGATATTTTGTTTTCCTTTGGATTGACTATATAATACCATCTAGGTTTTGTTTTGTCAATACTATTTATGATATTTATTTTAATTAATTTATAATTGTACTATTTCAATAGAATATTCTGTATATTTATATTTTATCAAGGTGTTTTCTGATGATGTCTCATGATTTTAGTGTGTGATACATGACCATCTAATACACAAGAGAGCAGGTAATCCCCTGCTCTCTTGTTATCTTACATTTTCAGTCTTATAATCATCTTATAGTCAGATACTAATAATTAATATAGCCCTGAAGCCACATATTCGCCTTAAATCTGCGTCCTACTGCCGGTTCCCCAAGAAGTCCCTGTCTCGGCACGCAAACGTCAAATACGAGGCCATTTACGTCTAATTTCATCACGTAAACATTTTCCCCTGTATACTCATTCACGATTTCATGGAGTTCCTGGATCTCACCTAATATGGAATATCGGTCACACTCCACACTATACGGCATGATGTATGTATCCACAATGCTGAATACGTCTTCCGTCACCAGTCGCCTTGACACCTTTGAGTAAGTATCAATGTCTTCCAGTGTGAGCGTCTCGATTGCATTGGGATCTCCGGATTTTGCAGCAGAGAGAAGCTGCATGCGGTTATACACCTCTTCTCTCTGTCGTTCTTTTTGTGAATGATCTTTCTTTACCGGCAGCAATATAGTCCCTGACTCGCATAATCCTGCAAGTGTTACAGATGTATAGTTCATCTTGTTACCACTCAATTGCTTTTCCTTCAAATACTGTGGCACATTTTGCAGATAAAATATAATCGTAATTCCGATTTTTGCATCTTCACAGATTCCTACATAGGCCTCTCTGTCCATTCTGCGCTCAATCGTGATATCTGCATAGGACGTGATTCCTGTTCCAAGAAAATATGGATAATAATATCTTTTCGTAAAGTTATCCACAGAATCCATGTCTCCGCACAGACATATCCCCATTCCAGGTCCGAATTCCTTCTGATATTCACAAAAATCTAATTCTTCGTCCTGATATACAAGCTCATGACACGTATATTGCTGTTCTACTTTATCCAGTATCTCATATAATTCTTTTTTTGACTTCATGCTGCCAAATCCTATGGCATTCAGATATTGATGCATTTTTATTTCCTTTTGATTTCAGTCATACCACCCATATATGGACGAAGTACCTCTGGGATTCTTACAGAACCATCTGCCTGAAGATTGTTCTCCAGAAATGCAATCAGCATTCTTGGTGGTGCTACTACAGTATTATTCAGTGTGTTTGCAAAATATTTGTTTCCATCAGCGTCTTTTACACGGATTCCAAGTCTTCTTGCCTGAGCATCTCCAAGGTTAGAGCAGCTTCCGACCTCGAAGTATTTCTTCTGTCTTGGTGACCATGCCTCAACGTCACAGGATTTTACTTTCAGATCTGCCAGATCTCCGGAGCAGCACTCAAGTGTACGGACCGGGATATCCATAGAACGGAACAGATCTACTGTGTTCTGCCATAATTTGTCATACCACATCTTGCTCTCTTCCGGTTTACATACCACGATCATTTCCTGTTTCTCAAACTGGTGGATACGGTATACTCCTCTTTCCTCGATACCATGTGCTCCTTTTTCTTTACGGAAACATGGAGAATAACTTGTAAGTGTCTGTGGAAGCTGATCCTCTGTCAGCATTGTATCGATGAATTTACCAATCATGGAATGCTCACTTGTACCGATCAGATACAGGTCTTCACCCTCTATTTTGTACATCATGGCATCCATCTCTGCAAAGCTCATAACTCCTGTTACTACATTACTTCTGATCATAAATGGAGGAATGCAGTAAGTAAATCCTCTGTCGATCATGAAATCTCTTGCATAAGAAATAACTGCAGAGTGAAGTCTTGCAATATCTCCCATAAGGTAATAGAATCCATTTCCGGCTACTTTTCCGGCACTTTCAAGGTCGATTCCATTAAAGCTTTCCATAATATCTGTATGATATGGAATTTCGTAATCAGGTACGACCGGCTCACCGAATTTTTCAATTTCAACGTTCTCGCTGTCGTCTTTTCCAATTGGTACAGAAGGATCGATAATATTGGGAATAATCATCATATTCTGTTTGATTTTAGCTTCTACTTCTTTTTCTTCTTTAGATAAAGCTTCTACTCGTTCTGCATTTTCCTGAACTTTTTTCTTTAACTCTTCTGCTTCTTCTTTCTTTCCCTGTGCCATACATGCACCAATCTGTTTGGAAATCTGATTCTTATCAGCACGAAGAGCCTCTACTTCCTGTTTAATCTCACGGTTTCTCTGATCTAATTCGATAACTTCATCAACTAGTGGAAGCTTATCATCCTGGAATTTATTTTTGATATTCTGTTTTACGACCTCCGGGTTATTTCTGACAAATTTGATATCTAACATCTCTCATATCCTCCTTATTTTTCAATAATCTCGCTTTTTTCAATCTTTTCTATATCATGGAAGATGGCTTTATCCAGTGCCTCTGCCTCTTCCTCAGCAAGCTCTACATAGCTTTCACCTTTTACGATTTCTTTCACATAAGTGTAACATCCTTCACGACTGTGCATTGCATTGATGATCCAGCCGCTGTCATTTCCATCCAGCATAGCAAGTGCAAAACTCAGTTTTCCACCCATCTCGTTAAATGCATCGTATTTTACAATTCCGACTTTCTGGTAATTTGTCTCTAATTTACGATTTAACTCACGGATTTCTGTTCTGTTCTGCTTTGTAAACTTAAGAACCGCCTCTGCTTCCTCGAATTTATCTTTCAGACTCTGCTCAAGGGATTTTCCATCTTTCCCTTTCATAAATGTTGCATAGCTGTTTTTCAAACGATTGTATTTCATGGTTACATTTACATATAGTATAAACAAAACTACGAATAGAATCAGCATAAACAGGAAAATAAATGCTGGATCTATCCCCAGTGCATTCAGTATCTTGCTTTCCATATTATTCTTCCTTTCCAATGCTCATAATCATATCGAACATTCGTTCTAATTCCTCATCAGAATAGTATTCTATCTCTATTTTACCTTTTCCATTCCCTTTAGATGCTATACTAACTTTTGTACCCATAACTTCTTTCATTTTATTCGCAAGGTCTTTATAAATGAAATCATTTACGGTCTTTACTTTTTCTTTTGGCTTTTTCGGATTTTTGATTTCTTTTACAAGCTTTTCTGTATCACGTACACTTAATTTTTCATCAAATATCCGGTTTGCCAGATTATACTGTTCATCCTTATCGTCAATTGCAAGTAATGCTCTTGCATGTCCGGTCGAGATCATGTCATCAATAATCATTTGCTGAACACGCTCGTCCAATTTCAGAAGTCGCATAGAGTTTGTGACTGCAGTTCTGCTTTTTGATACACGCTCGGCCACTTCATCCTGTTTCAGATTAAATTCTTCCAACAATCTCTTAAATGCCATTGCTTCTTCAATTGGATTTAAGTTTTCTCTCTGGATATTTTCAATTAAACCGATTTCTACTATTTCCTGTTCTGTATACTCTTTTACAATAACAGGGACTTCTTTGACTCCGGCCTGTTTAGCAGCTCTCCAACGTCTCTCTCCTGCAATAATCTCATAATAATCTTTATTCTTTCTTACAAGAAGCGGTTGCAGTACTCCGAATTGTTTGATTGAATCTGCCAGTTCAAGAATTGCATCTTCATCAAACTTTTTACGCGGTTGATCTCGATTCGGCTCAACCATATTGATTTTCATCATTTGAATACCCGAACCTGACTCAGACTCCCTCTTTTCTTCAGCCGGCTCTTTTGCTAATGGCTTATTTGATTTCTCAGGAATTAGACTATCAAGTCCTTTTCCCAATCCTTTTTTCTTAACAGCCATGGGAACCTCCTTATTTTTTATTCTTCTCTTTCGATAACCTCATCAGCCAATCTCATATAGCTTTCTGCTCCTGTTGATTTTGGATCATACTTATTAATTGGCAATCCGTAACTTGGTGCCTCTGCCAGTCGAATATTTCTAGGAATTATAGTTTTATATATATTCTGTTGCAGGTTGTCTTTTACATTCTCAACTACCTGAAGAGACAGATTCGTTCTGGCATCATACATTGTAAATACGACACCTTCTATTTCCAATTTTGAATTCAATCTGTCTTTTACTAATTCAACTGTATGTATTAACTGGCTGAGTCCTTCCAATGCATAGTACTCACACTGAATCGGTACAATAACAGAGTCTGCCGTAGTCATAGCATTAATCGTCAGCATACTCAAAGATGGTGGACAGTCTATAATTACAAAATCATACTGATCTTTTACCTGATCAATTGCATTTCTAAGAATATATTCTTTATCATCTACACCAATCAATTCAATTTCTGCTGCTGACAAATCAATACTGGTCGGAATAATATCAAGATTTTCAAGAACTTCTTTATTAATTACTTCTTTGATATCAACTTCTCCAATAATCAGTTCATAAATAGACTTTTCCACAGAATCTTTATCTACCCCCAGACCACTGGTGAGATTTCCCTGTGGATCCATATCAACAGCAAGAACCTTTTTCCCTTTTTCAGCAAGGCAAGCTGCAAGGTTGATAGATGTGGTAGTCTTACCAACTCCGCCTTTCTGATTAGCTACGGCAATAATTCTCCCCATATTATTAATTCACCTTTCATTCTACATTTCGTTACAAGTTATAGTATACCACAAATGTTTCACGTGAAACATAGTTTTTTGTCTGAATTTGTGAAAATAAGGATATAAGATTCAAGAATGCCTCAGCATTCTTATTGCGAGGTGCGCGTCATGCAATTGCATGACATATTTCTACTACGCTCCCATTACTTTTATTCTCGTGTTGAGAGTAACGAATCTGTGCTTTACTCTTTTTAATGTTTCACGTGAAACATATTATATATGTAAGAGCAGTGGCTGATATATAATAGAAAAAGGACTTTTTCAAACATAGGTTATTTTTCATTTCATTGTGAGTATAGTGCTATATCAAAAATTACTGTTTGAATCTCCTTGAGACGAATTTGTTTTTGATATAATCATATACGACTTAACACTGAATTGAAATGAATATACTTATCTTCACTTCTTTTCAATGTTTCACGTGAAACATATTTTTATATACAAAATAGTTGTGGATATCAAATAGAAAAAGAGAGTCCTCAAACTTAGGTTGTTTTTCAATTCATTGCGAGTATAGTTTTATATCAAAAATTACTGTTTGAGTCTCTTTGAGACGAGTTTAATTTTTGATATAATAATATACGACGCAGCAATGAATTGAAATGACCTGTTTGAGGACGCCATTTTTCTATCAATCAATCCATATTTTTTATTTAATGTTTCACGTGAAACATCTCAATCTTATAATGGTTCTTTCGCCGGCAAGCCTGCTTTTCGTGGATATTTCTTTGCAGTATTCTTGTTCTTCTTTATTTTTACAAATGATCTTCCGATATCTGTATCTGGCAACTGGAATTTTACCACTTCTTCGATTTTTCCACCTAATATCTGTACTGCTTTTTTTGAGTTGTTTAACTCTTCATCAATTTCTCCGGATTTATAAGGTATAAAACATCCACCTACTTTTACATAAGGAAGACAATATTCTGATAAAGTCGCCAGATTTGCTACTGCACGGGAAACACACAGATCATATTGTTCACGGTAATCTTCTTTCTTCGAAAAGTCCTCTGCTCTTCCGTGTATTGTTTCTATATTTTCCAGCTCAAGTTCATCTATAACAGCATTTAAGAACTTAATTCTCTTGTTCAATGAATCTAATAATGTGATTTTTATCTCTGGAAATACTATTTTTAGTGGAATACCCGGGAATCCTGCTCCAGTTCCTACGTCAATAATAGACGTTACATTATCAAATCCATTTACTTTTACAATAGATAAGCTATCCACAAAATGTTTCATAACTACTTCATCATATTCTGTAATTCCTGTGAGGTTCATAACCTTATTCCACTCTACAAGCATTTCATAGAATTTGATGAACTGAGATACCTGTTTATCCGTAAGTTCTACAGATATCATTTTCATGTTTTCGATTAATCTCTGTTCTTTATTTTTCATATCCGTTCCTAACTATTTTCATTCTTCTATATTCTTCTATTTATCCATATTAATTCAGTTCTTCATATATTAATTAAAAAATATTCTCGGCATTCTTTTTGCAAAATACGCACAATATACTGATCTCGAATTATTTTACCTGCCGCCTAGATATACAAGCAATACAGATATATCTGCAGGTGATACTCCGGAAATTCTAGAAGCTTGTCCAATAGAAACCGGACGGAATTCTTTTAATTTTTGAACTGCTTCGATTCTAAGACTCTTCACCTGATCATAATCTATATTTTCTGGTATTTTCTTATTTTCAAGTTTTTTGAACTGTTCTACCTGTTTTTTCTGGCGTTTAATATATCCATCATATTTAATTGATATATTTACCTGCTCAGAGACTTCTTCTGACAAATCTTTTGGAAATTCCGGTCTTGCCTCATCGATTGGAGCAAGTACCTGATAAGTTAATTCCGGTCTTCTGATAAGTTCTGCCAGTGAAATTCCGGAATTTAACGGTGTGCTTTGGTACTGCGCAAGTAAATTCTGAACCTTTTCACTTGTTCCTACATGCACATGCTCTACACGTGATACTTCTTCTTCAATCAGTTTTTCTTTTAATTTTAAACGTTCATATCTATCCTGTGAAATTAATCCGATTTCGTATCCTATCTCCGTCAGTCTTTGATCTGCATTATCTTGTCTTAGAAGTAACCGGTATTCCGCTCTGGATGTCATCATACGATATGGTTCATGACTTTCTTTTGTCACCAGATCATCAATCAAAACGCCAATATATGCCTGAGATCGATCCAGTACAACTGCTTCTTTTTTCTGAAGCTTTCTTGCTGCATTGATACCTGCAATCAATCCCTGGCATGCAGCTTCTTCATAACCGGAACTTCCATTGAACTGTCCTCCGCTAAATAACCCTTCAATCTCTCTGAATTCCAGTGATGGCTTTAACTGTCTTGCATCTATACAATCGTACTCAATTGCATATGCATTTCTTACAATCTTGGCATGTTCCAGACCTGCAACAGATCTATACATATCATACTGGACATCCTCCGGTAAAGAACTGGACATACCTCCGATGTACATTTCATTTGTATCAATTCCTTCAGGCTCTATAAATACCTGATGTCTGTTCTTGTCCGCAAATCTTACTACTTTATCCTCAATAGATGGACAATATCTCGGTCCTGTTCCTTCTATCATTCCGGAATATAATGGAGAACGATCCAGATTATTACGGATAATCTCATGTGTCTTTTCGTTAGTGTAGGTTAACCAGCATGGCACCTGGTCAATCTGAATATCATCCGGATTAGTGGTAAATGAAAATGGTGTGATTCTTTCATCACCATACTGCGCTTCCATTTTACTGAAATCTATAGATCTTTTATCGATTCTTGCCGGAGTTCCCGTCTTAAAACGGTACATGTTAATTCCAAGATTCTTCAGACATTCTGTCAGATGATTTGCAGCCTGCAAACCATTCGGACCGGTTGCATTACTAACCTCACCATATACACATCTCGCACGGAGATATGTTCCGGTACACAATACGACTGCTTTTACTCGATATATACCCCCAGAGAGTATCTGAACACCAATTACTTTTTTCTTCCCACTTTCACAGACTTCTTCAGTCAGGATATTTACCACTTCCGTCTGTCTGACATCCAGATTTTCCTGGTTTTCCAGCACTCTCCTCATTGTTCTGCTGTATTGTTCCTTATCTGCCTGGGCACGCAGTGAATGTACTGCCGGTCCTTTTGATTGATTCAACATCTTTGACTGAATAAATGTCTTATCAATGACCTTGCCCATCTCACCGCCAAGAGCGTCAACTTCTTTGACAAGATGTCCTTTTGAACTTCCTCCAATATTCGGATTGCAAGGCATCATGGCAATACTCTCCACGCTGACGGTAAATACTACTGTCTTAAATCCCATTCTTGCAGCCGCCAGAGCTGCCTCACAGCCTGCATGTCCTGCTCCAATTACTGCAATATCATATTCGTCTTTATTTTCCCATACAGAATTTGCTGAATATTTCATTGACCAAATCTTCTCCTATCGTCTCTCCGGTTATACTTCCAAGTTCTTCGTAGGCATCCATCAGATCAATAGAATAAAAATCTTCCGGCATACCCATATCTATGCTTTCTTTTACCTTTTTTAATGCCTCATAAGCATTGTTCAATGCTGTTTTATGTCGCACATTTGTAATATAAATTTCATCGTTAAAAGATATTTTTCCTTCAAAAAACATCTCTTTCAATGTCTGTTCCAATTCACCGATCCCCTGCCCGTTTTTCGCAGATATCTCTATAATTGCAGGAAAAATATCACAACTTTCTAACTGATTAATCTCGGAATATTTCTTCTTTATCTCGTCTTTTCCAAGAATTGTATTAAGATCCGCTTTATTTAACAGAATAATAGCTTTTCTACCATAGATCATACGCATAATATCATCGTCATTCTCATCCAGTGGCGCTGAAGCATCAATGACATACATGATAAGGTCGGCATCCTTTGCATTTTCCTTTGCACGGTCTACACCAATCTTCTCTACCACATCCTCGGTATCACGGATTCCTGCTGTGTCTACGATATTTAATGAGATTCCCTGCAGATTCATATGCTCTTCCAGTACATCTCTCGTTGTTCCGGCAATCTCAGTTACAATTGCACGCTCTTCACCTAATAACACATTTAACAGGGAAGATTTTCCGGCATTTGGCTTTCCTACGATGACTGTCTTAATTCCTTCTTTGATCATTCTTCCATCATCACAAGTGGATAATAAATGTTTCAAGCTCTTCATATGATCTTCCACGACAACTTCAAGCTTCTCGCCATAACCGTCCACACTGATGTGTTCCGGATCGTCTAGTGCTGTCTCGATAAATGCTGTATGATACAGAATTTCTTCACGTATTTTTTGGATCTCTTTTTTAATATTCCCCTTCAACTGGCTGACGGAACTTCGAAGTGCATACTCATTTTTTGAAGAAATGAGATCTCCTACCGCCTCTGCCTGGGATAGATCCATCTTTCCATTTAAAAATGCGCGCTTTGTAAATTCGCCTGGATCTGCAGGTCTTGCGCCATATTTTATCACCGTCTCCAAAATTCTTCGCACAACATACACACCACCATGGCAATTGATTTCCACAGTATCTTCTCCTGTATAGCTGTGCGGTCCACGCATCAGCATCACAAGCACTTCATCAATCGTATCTTCTCCGTCTACAATATACCCGTAGTGAATGGTATGCGTAGGCTGTTTTGACAGCTTTTTTTCATTTTTTCCTTTATATATGCGCTCTGCAATCTCTACAGCTTCTTCTCCACTCATTCTGACAATTCCAATTCCGGAATTACTCATGGCGGTAGATATGGCTGCGATTGTGCCAGACTCATTTCTCATTCTATATCCTCCCTGTTATTTTCACCTGTACACATGATGCCTTACGAACTGCTTCGTGCTGTGCACTCTCGCACTTCTTTACCTCTGCAATCCTGCCGGAGGCTATATCGTAGAATTATCCTGGCATCATTATTTTATTGTACAAAAAAGCAGAGGTTTTTTAAACCCCTGCTTTGTAATTTTATCTTCTATTTGTCGTATTTCTCGTAATTATGAGAGCCACCGGATCTTCTTGCCAGTGTTACAACGACTTTTCTGTAAGGCTCTTCACCTTCACTGTGTGTAGATACAGCCGGATCAGACTGCAGTGCTGAGTGAATGATTCTTCTCTCATATGGATTCATTGGCTCAAGTGCAACTGTTCTTCTTGTTCTCTTTACCTTGCTTGCAATGTTCTTTGCAAGATTCTCAAGAGTCTCTTTTCTTCTTCTTCTATAATCCTCTGTGTCAAGTTTTACACGAACGTATCCATCCTGCATCTTGTTAGCTACACGATTGGTAAGATACTGAAGAGAATCCAGTGTCTGTCCTCTCTTACCGATCAGGATACCCATGTTCTTACCTTCCATAGTGATGCTCAGTGCACCTTCCTCATCAACTGTAGAAGTAACCTTTACCTCTTCCATATTCATGGCGTTCAGAACATCTTCTACAAATTTCTCACAAGCTTCAATTGTAGCCGGCTCAACTTTTGCAAGTTCTGTCTCTTCTCTTACTTCTTTTTTCGGAGCTTTTTTGAAATCTTTCTCTTTCTTATGCTCTTTCTTAAATTCATTCTTAGTCTCAGTTTTTACTGGTTCTTTTTTCTCTGCATGCTCTGTCTTCTCAACTTTTGCTGCCTTCTCGACCTTTACAGGTTTCTCTTCTTTTTTCTCAGCTTTTACTTCGACTACAGGCTCTTCTTTTCTGCGGGCTTTGATAACGGCCTGTTTTCTACCGAATCCAAGGAAACCATCGCTTCCTTTTTCGATAACTTCATAATCAAGACGATCACTTGTTACTTCTAACTGAACTAACGCTTCTGTAATCGCATCATCAAGATTCTTTGCTGTTACAGTAATGTAATCCATGAATATATGCCCCCTTACTTATTCTCATTAAAATTCTTAACCATGTTGGCTTTTGAAGCAAGACTTCCCGGTTTCGCATTTGCTCTTGCTTTTTCGAGCTTTTCTTCTCTTTCTATATCAGACATAGAAGAACTCTTTGTTGCAGAAGATTTGATACTCTTTGTATTTGTCTGAGCCATAGCGTTGATCTTCTCTGCTTTTTCGCCACGTTTTTCTTTCTTCTTCTGCGCTTTTTCTTTATTCTTCTCGATCATGTCATCCACTGATATCTTACTGAGATGTTTATTGATAAATACCTGCTGAACCATACGTACGATTGCACTGACGATCCAGTAGATACCGATACCAGTCGGTAATGTAAATACCATAACCAGTGAGAACAGAGGCATTGTCATATTCATAGTTCTCATTGTTGCTGCTGTCGGGTCATCTTTATCTGCCGGTCTGTTAGAACCATTTACTGCCATAGACAGTTTCATATTCAGATACTGTGTAAATGCAGATAATACCGGAAGTAAAATTGCTGTGATAACCAGCGCTGCCGCTGAATATCCCATTGTCTCTCCGCTTTTTGCCATGCTAAGCATGTTACCCGGAGTGATTGTCATATCCGGAATTGTGAGAAACTTATTTGCCTGAGCTGTAATATTTGGTACGTAATCAGAAATTCTGTAAATGACCGGATACAATGCGAACAAAAACGGCATCTGGATCAGTAACGGAAGGCATCCTCCCATCATGGATACGCCATACTTGTCATACACCTGCTGTATCTCTTCCTGCTGTTTCAGCATTGAAGCCTGATCTTTTTTGTTCTTGTACTTCTTCTGGATAGCCATGACTTCCGGCTGTACAACGGCCTGCATCTTAGATGATCTCTGCTGATTAATTGTCATCGGCAGCATCAGGGTATATACAAGAATCGTATACAGGATAATAGATATACCAACCAGACCGGTGTCACTTGGAAGTGCGCTATCTAACATCGTATAGATAAAATTCATGACTTTACCTAATACCCAGCAGATCTGTCCGACAATCGGCCAATTTGCTGCACTTAGTAAACTTCCTACCATCTCTTTTTCCTCCATCGGATTTTGTAATTCTTTTTAAGGAACAGGGTCATATCCTCCTTTTGAAAAAGGATTGCAACGCAAGATTCTCCAGGCAGCAAGAAGACCTCCCTTAAAGGCCCCGTACTTTTCAATTGCTTCTATCGCATATCTGGAACAGGTCGGATAATACTTACAGGAAGAATATCCCTTTGCTCCTGATAAATACTTTTGATAGAATCTGATGATACCAAGCAGAATCTTTTTCATCACGCAATTACCCCTTATATATATTATGAAGACGTGCCAGGTGGATCAGTGCGCTCTCTATGTCGCGGTAATTCTTACCCTTAGCTGCACCTCTTGCGATAACTACGATATCGCGCCCACTGCTGAACATGTCTTCTTGTAGCCGGTAACTCTCTCGGATTAACCTAGTTAATCGGTGTCTTACGATACTGTTTCCCACTTTTTTACTTACAGATATTCCCAATCGATTACCTTCCGTCTGATTCTCCAGTACATACATGACAAGATACTTGTTCGCATAAGAACTTCCTTTTTTATATACATGTTGAAAATCCTTATGTTTTTTCAATGATTCGGAATATTTCATGCTTTAATCTCCTATTTTTTGAAAGAAGAAAAGGCCACATATATGCGGCCTACGCTGATAATTTCTTTCTTCCTTTTGCTCTTCTTGCTGCAAGTACTTTTCTTCCGCCTGCAGTACTCATTCTTGATCTGAAACCATGTACTTTAGATCTTTGTCTCTTTTTTGGCTGGAATGTCATTTTCATAGATATCCACCTCCTTATATTTTTCCAAGGGTTGCCCCATATTTTTTCTTAAGACATCAGCTTTGATTATATAAAAAAAATCTTGATACGTCAAGCATTACCGATGATTTTCTTTACTTTTTAATTGCTTAAATACATATTTTGATGTAAAATAGATAAAGAGTAGACTTGGGAAGTAGGAGTTTGTTTAAAATGAACGAAGTGAAAGAAAAATGGCCTGAGATCATCGAACATTTACGAGTGGAACACGAGCTGCTGAATGTATCCTTTAATACGTGGATAAAGCCGCTGAAAGTTTACGATGTCATCGATGACACTGCTTATATTCTTGTGAACAAGGATTCCAGTGTTGAATACATCGATAAGAAGTACCGTCTCCCACTCATGGTATGTATTGCTGAGATTACAGGCAAAGAGTACGAGATACAGTTTGTATCGGAAGATGACGATAAACTGAATGAAATTCATAATGCATCTATTGATAACGGTCAAAAGAAAAAGACGAAGTCCTTAGCAGAGAAAGCAGGGCTGAATCCAAAATATACTTTTGATACTTTTGTTGTAGGCGGAAATAACAACTTCGCTCATGCAGCTTCACTGGCCGTTGCCGAATCTCCCGGTGAAGTGTACAACCCTCTCTTTTTATATGGAGGTGTTGGACTTGGAAAAACCCATTTGATGCATTCCATTGCACACTTCATTTTGGACAAGAATCCGAAGAAAAAAGTATTATATGTAACCAGTGAGACGTTCACCAACGAACTGATTGATGCCCTGAGGAATGGTAAAACAGCCGGTAATGAATCTGCCATGCTGAACTTCCGTGATAAATACAGGAACATTGATGTTCTGTTGATTGACGATATCCAGTTTATAATAGGTAAAGAAAGTACTCAGGAAGAGTTCTTCCATACTTTCAATCACCTTCATACACTTGGAAAACAGATCATAATCTCCAGTGATAAACCTCCGAAAGATATCGAGACACTGGAATCCAGACTCCGCACACGTTTTGAGTGGGGTCTCATTGCTGATATCTCATCTCCGGATTATGAGACACGTATGGCAATTCTCCAGAAGAAAATTGAACTGGATCATCTGGAAAAATATAACATTAAGAATGATGTACTGGACTATATTGCAGCCAACGTCAAATCTAACATCCGTGAGCTGGAAGGTTCTCTGAATAAACTCATTGCCCTCTATAAGCTCAACAACAATAATAATCCGATTGATATTGCTCTTGCAGCAGAAGCATTAAAAGATATTATTTCTTCTGATAATAGAAGAGAAGTTACTCCGGAACTGATACTTGATATCGTTGCGGATCATTTTGGTATCACCGTTGCTGACCTTAAAAGCAAAAAACGTGATTCGGAGATTGCCGTTCCACGTCAGATCTGTATGTATCTGATGCGTACTATGACCGATACTGCCCTGAAAGGAATTGGTGCAGTTCTTGGAGGTAAAGACCACTCTACTGTCAAATATGGAGTAGAAAAGATCGCCAAGGATATCGAATCAGATGAAATGATGGCGAATACAATCAATATAATAAAGAAGAAAATCAACCCGGCTTAGGATTTTCCATATAGTTATCCACAATTTATCCACATTATCCACATTTTTGGATACTTGTGTGGATAGTATGTGGACAGTGCGTGGAAAATCCTCCGATTTATTTGGATATGGTGTGGAGAAGTGCTTTTTTGTCCATTTTTCAAAAAAGCAACAAAAATGTTTTCCAAAGCAGTTCCACACATTTTCCAGTTTAATTACACAGACTTATCAAAGCGCGAAACGCCTGAGTTTACTGGGCGCGCAGGGGTTTTCCTCTTATCCACAGCCCCTAAGGCGAATAAGGCGGAAAAAATTTATTTATTTCTATATATGCGTAACGTGGGAAAGGAGTTTTACACATATGAAAATCGTATGTAACAAATCAGACCTTGTAAAAGGAGTTAATATTGTTTCTAAAGCTGTTCCTGGAAAAACAACAATGCCAATATTGGAATGTATCTTAATTGATGCCACTACTGACATTATTAAGTTGACTGCCAACGATATGGAACTTGGCATCCAGACAGAAATTGCAGGTGAGATCATTGATTGTGGTATGATTGCCATTGATGCAAAGATTTTTTCTGAAATTGTTAGAAAACTTCCGGATAATGAAGTTTCTATAGAAACTGATGACAGACTTCAGACAACTATTGTGTGTGAAAAAGCAAAATTTGATATTTCCGGAAAACCTGGCAATGAATTTGCTTATCTTCCAATTATTGAGAAAGATGATTCTATAGCAATTTCACAGTTCACTTTGAAAGAAGTTATTCGTCAGACTATCTTTTCTATTGCTGATACAGAAAGCAACAAATTAATGACCGGAGAATTATTTGAAATAAAAGATAATGTTTTAAGAGTTGCATCTTTGGATGGACATCGAATTTCTATCCGTAAAATTGAATTGAAAAATCCAGTAAGTGATTATAAGATGGTTGTACCTGGTAAAACTTTAATTGAAATTAGCAAAATTTTATCCGGAGAAGCTGAGAGTATGGCCGAAATTTCTTATACAAATAACCATATTGTGTTTGAATTTGACAATACAATCGTTGTTTCCAGACTTATTGAAGGTGATTATTTTAAAATTGATCAGATGCTGTCCAGTGATTACGATACAAAAGTAAGAATTAACAAAAAAGAATTCTTAAATTGTATCGACCGCGCAACACTTCTCATCAAAGAAGGAGATAAAAAACCGATCATCATTGACATCCAGGATGAAATGATGGAGTTAAAAATCAAATCTCAGATCGGATCCATGAATGAAGAGATTATGATTTCCAAGGATGGAAAAGATCTTCTGATCGGATTCAATCCGAAATTCCTGATTGACGCACTGCGTGTTATTGTTGATGAAGAGGTTACACTTTATCTGATGAATGCAAAAGCACCTTGCTTCATCAAGGATGAGACAGAAAGCTATATTTATCTTATCCTTCCTGTAAACTTTAATGCAAATGTATAATAAGTGCATAATTATGTAAAAAAAGCTAATATTATTCATGAAAATGCATGAATAATTATACATTTATTCATTTTTAACAAATATAAAGGAGCGACTATGGAAACAATCAAATTGCGTGATGAATTTATAAAGCTTGGGCAGGCATTAAAAGCAGCCGGTCTTGTTGAATCGGGCGTTGAGGCAAAAGAAGTCATCCAGGACGGACAGGTGTCTGTAAATGGAGAAATTGATACTCGCCGTGGAAGAAAATTATACGGCGGGGATGTTGTATCATTTGGCGGAGAAGAAATCAAAATTGAAGATTAAATCTTTGAAACTGAAAAATTTTAGAAACTACGAACTTTTGAATCTGGAATTTGATGGCAGCACCAACATTTTCTACGGGGATAATGCCCAGGGAAAGACGAATATTCTGGAGGCTGTCTATCTGTCCGGGACGACGAAGTCCCACAGAGGAAGCAAAGACCGAGATATGATCCGGTTCGGGGCAGAGGAATCACACATTGAGGTGATTGTTGAAAAACGCGGGATTCAGGATCAGATTGACATGCATCTGAAGAAGAACCGGCCGAAAGGTGTTGCTATTAATAAGATTCCGATACGCAAAGCCGGAGAATTATTTGGCATTGTAAATCTCGTATTTTTTTCACCGGAGGATCTGAACATTATAAAAAATGGTCCGGCGGGAAGAAGAAAGTTCATAGATTTAGAGCTGTCACAGCTTGATAAAGTATATTTTAATCATTTATCCAATTACAGTCGGATCGTAAATCAGAGAAATCATTTACTAAAAGACAGTGCATACCGGCAAGATGCAATGGAGACTCTGGACATCTGGGATCTCCAGCTTGTTCAGTATGGCAATGCAATCATTGCGAGGAGAAAACAATTTGTTGACGAAATGAACGAAATTGTTTCCGGAATACATAAGAAACTGACTGGCGGTAAGGAAGAAATCCGTCTGATTTACGAACCGAGTACGAAAAACATGTCTCTTGAGCAGGCTCTTGAGATGAACAGACAGCGAGATATCAGGATGAAGAGTACTTCGGTAGGGCCCCATCGAGACGACGTCTGTTTTATGGTCGGGAATCTGGACATCCGGAGATTCGGATCCCAGGGACAGCAAAGGACCGCAGCATTGTCATTGAAACTGGCAGAAATCGAGCTGGTGAAAAGAGTGATCGGAGACACACCGGTTCTGTTACTTGACGATGTGTTGTCTGAACTTGACAAACACAGGCAAAACTATTTATTAGACAGTATTCATGATATACAGACACTCATTACCTGTACAGGAGTGGATGAATTTGTAAATCATAGATTTGAAGTCAATAAAGTATTTCATGTCCAGAGCGGACAAGTGATAAAGGAAAACTAGGAGGATTAGCATGGCTACAGAAAAGGTACAGCACGAATATGGCGCAGACGAAATTCAGATACTGGAAGGACTGGAAGCTGTAAGAAAGCGTCCGGGAATGTATATTGGAAGTACCTCATCAAGAGGTCTTCATCATCTGGTATATGAGATTGTTGATAATGCGGTTGATGAGGCGTTGGCAGGATTCTGTGATACCATTCACGTAACGATCAATCCGGATAATTCCGTTACTGTCACAGATAATGGACGTGGAATTCCGGTCGGAATCAACCATAAATCAGGACTTCCGGCAGTTGAAGTCGTATTTACGGTGCTTCATGCCGGAGGAAAATTCGGTGGTGGAGGATACAAGGTATCCGGAGGACTTCATGGAGTAGGTGCATCTGTTGTAAATGCGCTTTCTGTCTGGCTGGAAGTTGAAATTTGCCACGAAGGAAAAGTATACAGACAGCGCTATGAGCGAGGAAAAGTTGCAAAGAAGCTGGAAGTCATCGGAGAATGTGAGCCGGGAAAGACAGGAACAAAGGTCACATTCCTGCCGGATGGAGAGATTTTTGAGACAACAATCTTTGATTACAGCATTTTACAGCAGAGATTCCGTGAGATGGCATTTTTGACAAAGGGACTGAAGATCGTTCTTCGCGATGAAAGACCACAAGAGCCGATTGAGAAGACTTTCCACTACGAAGGTGGAATCAAAGAATTTGTTGAGTATCTGAACCGCAGTACGACTCCGCTTTACGAGCAGATCATTTACTGTGAGGGAATCGTCAACAATGTATCTGTTGAAGTTGCAATGCAGCACAATGATTCCTACAATGAGAACAGCTACGGATTTGTAAATAATATTACGACTCCGGAAGGTGGAACTCATATTGTCGGATTTAGAAATGCGTTAACAAAGACATTTAATGATTACGCAAGAAAGAATAAACTTTTAAAAGATAATGAGCCGAACTTGACAGGTGAGGATATACGTGAGGGACTGACTGCAATTATCAGTGTCAAGATCGAGGATCCTCAATTCGAAGGTCAGACAAAGCAGAAACTCGGAAACAGTGAGGCAAGAGGAGCAGTTGATAATGTTGTCAGTGAACAGCTTCAGATTTTCCTGGAACAGAATCCTCAGGTCGCTAAAGTAACAGTTGAGAAGTCTGTGATGGCACAGCGTGCGAGAGAGGCTGCAAGAAAAGCGAGAGATCTGACAAGAAGGAAATCAGCTCTTGATGGCATGTCACTTCCTGGTAAGCTTGCAGACTGTTCTGACAAGAATCCGGAAAAATGCGAAATCTACATCGTAGAGGGAGATTCCGCCGGTGGTTCTGCAAAGACAGCCAGAGACCGTGCAACACAGGCCATCCTTCCACTTCGTGGTAAGATACTCAATGTTGAGAAGGCAAGACTGGATCGAATTTATGGAAATGCGGAGATCAAAGCCATGATCACGGCATTTGGAACCGGAATCCATGAAGACTTTGATATCAGCAAATTACGTTATCACAAGATCATCATCATGACCGATGCCGATGTGGATGGAGCCCATATCAGTACACTGCTTCTGACATTTATGTACAGATTTATGCCAGATCTGATCAAAGAAGGATACGTGTATCTGGCACAGCCGCCACTTTATAAGCTCGAAAGAAATAAAAAAGTTTGGTATGCATACAGCGACGAAGAACTTGACAGCATTTTGCAGGAAGTTGGGCGTGATAACAATAATAAAATTCAGCGTTACAAAGGTCTTGGAGAGATGGATGCAGAGCAGCTTTGGGATACCACTATGGATCCGGAGCACCGCGTACTCCTTCGTGTCACAATGGATGATGAGACAGCAAGCGAGCTGGATCTCACATTTACAACACTGATGGGAGATAAGGTAGAGCCAAGACGTGAGTTCATCGAAGAAAATGCACAGTATGTACAGAATCTTGACATTTAAACCTGACATTTAAATATTAGCGAAATATTTTCGCTTTGCAGAAAGGAAAATAGATAAATGGAAGACAATATTTTTGATAAAGTCCATGAGGTCGACCTGAAGAAAACAATGGAGACCTCCTATATCGATTATGCCATGAGTGTTATTGCTTCCCGTGCGCTTCCAGATGTAAGAGACGGATTGAAACCTGTACAGAGAAGAATTCTTTACTCCATGATCGAGCTGAACAATGGACCGGATAAACCGCACAGAAAATCAGCCCGTATCGTCGGTGATACAATGGGTAAATATCATCCGCACGGTGACAGTTCTATTTACGGAGCATTGGTTAATATGGCTCAGGAATGGTCTACCAGATATCCGCTTGTCGACGGGCATGGAAACTTCGGTTCTGTGGACGGTGACGGAGCAGCGGCTATGCGTTACACAGAGGCAAGACTGAGTAAGATTTCCATGGAACTGACTGCTGATATCAACAAAGATACGGTAGATTTCATGCCAAACTTCGATGAGACGGAGAAAGAGCCGGTCGTACTTCCGGCAAGATTCCCGAACCTTCTGGTGAACGGTACATCCGGTATTGCCGTAGGTATGGCAACGAATATCCCGCCGCACAATCTTCGTGAGGTCATTGACGCAGTAGTCAGAATTATCGATAACAAGATTGCAGATAAAGACGAGACAACAATGGAAGAAATCCTTGAAATCATCAAGGGACCAGATTTCCCGACCGGTGGAGAGATTCTTGGTACAAGAGGAATCGAGGAAGCATATCGAACAGGACGTGGTAAGATTCGTGTACGTGCCGTAACGAACATTGAGACGATGCCGAATGGAAAGAGCCGCATCATTGTTACAGAGCTTCCGTACATGGTCAATAAGGCCCGTCTGATCGAGAAAATCGCAGAGCTGGTACGTGACAAGAAGGTGGATGGAATCACAGACTTAAGTGATCAGTCCAGCCGTGAAGGTATGCGTATTGTTATTGAACTTCGTAAAGATGTCAATGCAAATGTATTGCTGAACCAGCTTTACAAACATACACAGCTTCAGGATACATTTGGCGTGATTATGCTGGCACTGGTCGGCAAACAGCCAAAAGTCATGAATATTTTAGAGCTTCTTGGATATTACCTGAAGCATCAGGAAGATGTTGTGACACGTCGTACAAAGTACGAACTGAACAAAGCAAAAGAAAGAGCGCATATCTTAAAAGGATTATTGATCGCGCTTGATAATATTGACGAAGTTATCCGGATCATCCGTGGTTCCAGTACGGTACAGGCTGCAAAAGCAGAACTCATGGAGAAATTCGAATTGGATGATGTTCAGGCTCAGGCTATCGTAGATATGCGTCTGCGTGCTCTGACCGGATTGGAAAGAGAGAAGCTTGAGAAAGAATATGCAGAACTTATGGCTCAGATTGAGAGACTGGAGGCAATTCTGGCAGACGAAAAATTACTTCTTGGAGTGATTCGTGAAGAAATTCTTGTCATTAAGGATAAATATGGTGATGACAGAAGAACATCCATCGGATTTGACGAGTATGACATTTCCATGGAGGATCTGATTCCGAAGGAGAATATTGTAATTACCATGACAAAGCTTGGTTACATCAAGCGTATGTCTGATGATACATTTAAGGCACAGAATCGTGGCGGTAAGGGAATTAAAGGTATGCAGACTTTGGATGAAGACTATGTGGAAGAGCTATTCATGACGAATACGCACCACTACATTATGTTCTTTACGAACACCGGACGTGTCTACAGACTGAAAGGTTACGAGATTCCGGAGGCAAGCCGCACATCAAGAGGAACTGCAATCATCAACCTGCTCCAGTTAATGCCGGGCGAGAAGATTACCGCAGTAATCCCAATTGACTACTACCGCGACCAGGATTATCTGATCATGGCAACGAAGAAAGGTCTTGTGAAGAAGACATCACTTCGCGAGTACATGAATGTAAGAAAGACAGGACTTGCCGCAATTACACTGCGTGATGAGGATGAACTGATCGAAGTAAAATTCACAGACAACAATCAGGAAATCATTCTTGCAACGAAGTATGGTCAGTGTATCCGCTTTAATGAGACCGACGTAAGAGCAACAGGACGTAACTCCATGGGAGTACGCGGAATCAACCTTGCAGACCGCGACGAAGTGATTGGAATGCAGCTTGTGACCCAGGGACATGACCTTTTGATCGTATCTGAAAAAGGTATGGGTAAACGTACAGACATCCATGAATTTACAGCACAGAACCGTGGCGGCAAAGGAGTGAAGTGCTACAAGATCACTGAAAAGACAGGAAATGTCATCGGAATCAAGGCAGTTGACGAAGACGATGAGATTATGATCATAAACACAGACGGAATCATCATCCGTATGCTGTGTTCCGGAATCTCCGTACTCGGAAGAATCACATCCGGAGTCAAACTCATCAACCTGAAAGATAAAGAGACCGTAGCAAGTATCGCAAAAGTCAGAGACGAAGAAAAAGAAGAAGCCAAAAAGAAAGAAATCTTCGGCGAAGATGGGGTTGAAGTAGACCAGATTGATGTAGAATCACTGGCGTTAGAAAGTGACGAAGAATAAAAATAATTCTATCTGAGAAAAGAATACTTAATAAGACTATAAAAAAATCTGCAGCTGCAAGACATGAAAATCCGAGGCTGCAGATTTTTTTGTCTTGTATATCACTAAGGGACAGGGTAAAATGAAAAAAGAGATGAAAGGAGATCATTATGCGTTCAGTCGATGTAAGTATAGTTACGAGAAATATTAAAGAAATGTGTATTCAGGCGAATCATTTTCTGTCTGAGGATATGGATATAGCAATGAAAAATGCGGTGGAGACGGAGGAAGCACCGCTTGGAAAGCAGATTCTGACACAGCTTCAGGAGAACTTAAAGATTGCAGGAGAGGATATGATCCCAATCTGTCAGGATACCGGTATGGCGGTCGTGTTCATAGAAGTTGGTCAGGAGGTACACTTTGAAGGTGGAAGTCTTACGGATGCCATCAATGAGGGTGTGCGCCAGGGATATGTGGAAGGATATCTTAGAAAGTCTGTTGTAGGTGACCCGATTATCCGTGAGAATACGAAAGATAACACGCCGGCAGTTATTCACTATAACATTGTGCAGGGGGATAAAGTAAAGATTAAAGTTGCTCCGAAGGGATTTGGAAGCGAGAATATGAGCCGTGTCTTTATGCTGAAGCCTGCCGATGGGATTGAAGGTGTGAAGAATGCAATTCTGACAGCTGTTCAGGATGCAGGACCGAATGCCTGTCCGCCGATGGTAGTCGGTGTCGGAATTGGTGGTACATTTGAAAAATGTGCTCTTATGGCGAAGGATGCCCTGACACGTGAAGTTGGCACACACTCAGACATCCAGTGGGTCAAGGATCTGGAAGAGGAGATGCTTGAGACAATCAACAAGCTTGGCATCGGACCTGGAGGTCTTGGAGGAACAACAACGGCTCTTGCGGTAAATGTTAATACATATCCGACTCACATTGCCGGACTTCCGGTAGGAATCAATATTTGCTGTCACGTCAACAGACACATCGTGAGGGAGGTATAGTCATGGAGAAGCATATAAAAGCACCAATCAGCAAAGAAGTATCCCGTAAGCTCAGAGCAGGAGATTATGTATACATTACAGGAACTATCTATACGGCGAGAGATGCCGCTCACAAGAGAATGGATGATGCGCTTAAAAATGGAGAAAATCTTCCGGTAGACATGGCTGGACAGACGATTTATTACATGGGACCATCCCCGGCGAGAGAAGGACGTCCGATTGGTTCCGCAGGTCCGACAACTGCGAGCCGTATGGACCGCTACGCGCCGAAGCTTCTGGATCTTGGCCTCACAGCCATGATTGGAAAAGGTAAGAGAAGTAAGGAAGTACTGGATGCTGTCAAAAGAAACGGAAGTGTTTACTTTGCGGCAGTAGGAGGAGCAGGAGCGCTTCTTTCAAAATGTATTAAGACTTCTGAGGTCGTAGCTTACGATGATCTTGGAACAGAAGCTATCCGCAAGCTTTATGTAGAAGATTTCCCGGTGATCGTAGTCGCTGATTGCGAGGGCGGTTATCTGTACGAAAGTGCCATAAAGGAGTACAAGAAGATATGAAACGAATCATAATGATGGTTCTTCGGAACATTTTACTTGTCCCGTGGATGTGGGCGAAATTATGCTATCATGCGTCTCACGTAGACAAATACACAGAAGAAGAACATTACCGGATGCTCCAGTTCATCACACATCGCGCCAATAAGGGTGGAAATGTGTCCATAGATGCCCACGGGCTTGAGAATATCCCTAAAGAGAACGGATTTATGTTCTTTCCGAATCATCAGGGACTTTATGATGTACTGTCATTGGTAGATGTCTGCCCGAAGCCATTTTCCGTAGTTGCTAAAAAAGAAGTGGAAAATGTGCCATTTTTAAAACAAGTTTTCAAATGTATGAAAGCATATATGATGGATCGTAACGATATCCGTCAGTCACTGCAGGTCATTGTAAATGTGACAAATGAGGTAAAGAACGGAAGAAATTATCTCATTTTCCCGGAAGGAACAAGATCTAAGATGGGAAATGAGATGCTGGAGTTCAAAGGCGGAAGCTTTAAAGCAGCCACAAAAGCAAAATGCCCGATCGTGCCGGTTGCACTGATCGATTCTTTCAAGCCATTTGACACTAACAGCATTGCACCGGTCACAGTGCAGGTACATTTCTTAAAACCATTATACTATGATGATTATAAAGACATGAAGACGAATGATATCGCGGAACTTGTAAGAAGTCAGATTCAGAAAACGATCCAAGAAGCAACGAACGTGAATAAAACAGATGTTTCTATTTAGATTTCTTTTTCCAGGGAAGGAAAGTTCGTTATAATAAGATGGATAAATACGGATATGTTGATAACTTATGTAAAAAATGGAACAAATGTGGATAACTCATCCGAGAGTGCAGATAGAATCTCATTTGAAAACAATTCTTTCTATTGCAGCAATTGTGGTTGTGCTTATCGTACTTCGAAGAAGAAAAAATTCATAAAGTAAATGATTGAGGGGGCTGTGAAAAAAGAATAGTCCCCCAGAAAAGAAAGACCAAGAGTTTATAATGAACTCAAGGTCTTTCTTTCTGTTATAATTAACTTGCAATGAAAATTAATAAAATCTATTCTAACCCAAAACAGGCAGTTTTGCCAATGCTAATTCAAGATTCACAGATCCATCCAGGCAGAAGGTACATTTGGTATCATAAAAAACGACCGTTGGTACAAAAGGATTGTCCGAAGAGAAATAAAATCTGTATTGCTTGAAGCATTTCTCGTTTCTATCAGACACATTCTTTATAAATATCGCAACAAACAGAAAAAAGGTGCAACTGCCGCATAGAATTTCATAATAGCATTCATATGGGGAAGGGGAACTATATCTTTTTTGTAATTCGTCAGGTTAAAGTGATAAAATACTATATGGTAAAAACAAAATATAGTGATTTTATAATAACTTTATAGTAATATAGTTGCGCAGAGATATCAAAGTAATGTATACTAAGAAAAATCAAGGCGGTCAGATGGAAAGAGAGAAGAAATCATGGACATTATAGAAAATATCAAAAAGAGAAGCACAGAGCTTACAAGAAAACAGTACATGGTTGCAAAGTATATGATTGATCATCCGGACGAGATGGCATATATTACATTGAAAGAGTTGAGTCGGGACATTGGAGTAACGGAGATTACGATACTCAATACATGTGCATCACTTGGCTATGAAGGTTTTACCCAGATTAAATATGAATTTCGCAAGGATATAATTCAGAAACAAAAGACGGATGTTCTGGACGAAAGCAGTGTCTATACAGAGAAAGTTCCCAAATATGAACATGATAACCGGGAAAAGGTTCTGGCAGAGATTGGAGATGAAGAGGTCAAAGCTATTACGGATTACTGGAAAAATATTGATTTAAAAAAATATTTTGAAGCGGCAGATTTGATTTTGAACAGTAAGCAGATTTTTATCTGTGGAAGAGGCATTTCCTGGACGATGGCGGAATATATGAAAAATAGACTCTCTTCTTGTGAGGTCCTTGGAATTACTGCAAATACAGAATTGAATGATGATGTTTATGGAATGTTGACTTCACTGACAGAAGAATCTCTGCTCATACCGATTTCATTTCCGGATTACTACTTTATGACAACGAAAGTGACTGAGCGGGCAAGAATGCAGAATGCAAAAATACTGGCAATTACTGACCGTCTGGACACAGCAGTGGCGCAGTGCGCAGACTTGACATTGACAGCTCCGACTATGACGCGTGTTTTTCTGAATACATTGACATCACCGATGCTTATGCTGAATTTATTGACCTCCGCTATAAAATTAAAGCAGGGCAAGACAGAACTTAATGAGAATTAGCGTGCAAAAAAGAATTAAAGAACAATAACGGATTAGTAAAATAGACTGAAAATAAAGCAAAAATAAAGTGAAAATATAAGAAAAGTGGTGCAATATTACTGAAAATGTAGTATAGCACCACTTTTTATTACAAAAAGATAGACCAAAATTAAAGTATTTGATATAATATAGACAAATATTATAGATGCAACGGAAAAAGGAGGGCTAATCTATGAAAAAGAAAATCATAAGTGCACTTCTCGCAGCTGTTATGGTATTTTCCTTGACAGCCTGTGGTGGTGGAAGTGACAAAAAGTCAGCAGACGGAACGTATTACAACACGTATCTGGACACAGATCCGACAACGATGGATCCGGTCAAAGGTAATGATACTTACAGTATGGGAATCCTGAGAAATATTATGGAGCCTTTGACACGTCTGGAAGAAGATGGAGATAAGCAGGAACGTAAAGGTGCCGGAGCAGAATCATGGGAATCTAATGATGACGGTACCGTCTGGACATTCCATCTTCGTGATAATAAGTGGTCTGATGGCGAGCCGGTTACAGCAGATGATTACGTATACGGAATGAAGCAGACACTTGACCCGGAAGCTGGTTCACCAAATGCATTTTACATTACATGTATTAAGAACGGTGAAGCAATCTACAATGGAGAAAAAGATGTGTCTGAACTTGGCGTAAAAGCAGTCGATGATAAAACACTTGAGATTACATTAGAGTACTCGGTACCATATTTCCTTTCTCTGACAGATACAAGAGCGATGTATCCGGTTCGTGAAGATCTGGTAGAAAAATACGGAGAGAGCTATGGCGCAAATGTAGAATCTATGGTCGGATGTGGACCATTCAAGATGACAAGCTGGAAACGTAATTCTAAAATCGAATTAGAGAAAAATGAAAATTACTGGGATAAAGATTCTGTAAAATTAGATAAAGTAAATTATCAGATTGTATCAGACCAGACAGCAAGATTCAACTCCTTCGACAGTGGATCTCTGGATTATGTTGCATGTGCTGATAAAGAGTGGATCGGAAGATTTGATAAGAAAGACAAAGTTGATGTTGTTGAAGCACCAATCCCAACAGTAAGATACGATTTCTTTAACTGCCAGGACAAAATATTCAGCAATGTAAACATCAGAAAAGCTTTCACAATGGCAGTAAACCGTGAAGATATGTGTTCTGTTATTTACAATGATATCCACAAACCATTATACGGCTGGATTCCATATTCTACATCAACGGGTGAACTTGGAGAGTATCGTGATCAGGTAGAAGAGCCATTAAAATCTATTACAGAAGATCCAAAAGAGTTACTTCTTAAAGGTATGCAGGAATTAGGACTCGGAAGTGATCCATCTACATTAAACATTACATACACATTAAGTGGTACAACAGAGTGGACAAGAACTTATGCAGCATATTGTCAGCAGATGTGGGAGAAAATTCTTGGAGTAAAAGTTGAGCTTGACTTCAATGAGTGGGGAACATTCCAGAGTAAGACGAATAATGGTGAATTCCAGATTGCTATGATGACCTGGTCTATCGACTATGATGATCCAATGGCTATGATGGAAGTATTTGCCGGTGGTTCTAACATGGTTCCTGTATTCTGGCAGAATGAGCAGTATGACAGTCTTGTTGCTCAGGCAAGAAAAGAGATGGATGAAAAGACAAGAGTTGACCTTTACAAGCAGGCAGAAAATATTCTTCTGGCAGAAGACTGTGTTGTCAGCCCGAACGTAAATGAATGTACACATTCTTATTATTATCAGTATGTGAAGAATTACAATAAACTGGCAAGTTCAACAAGTGGACTGAAATATGTAGATACAAGTGCAAGATAGTAAAAGATAAGAATTTTTCCGCCGCTTAATCTAAGAGCGGCGGTATTTTTAACAGGAGCGGATAATATGAAAAAATTTCTTGTAAAAAGAATCGGTTATATGATTGTTACTCTCGTAATCATCATTACAGCCACATTTTATATGATGCACAGTATTCCGGGAGATCCGCTTGCCCACATGGCAAGAAATCTTCCTGAGCAGACAAAAGCAAATTATTATGCAAAATATGGACTGGACAAATCCACAACGGAGCAGTATGGAATTTTTATGAAGAATCTGATTACGAAAGGTGATCTTGGTGAGTCCTTAAAATATCCTGGAACTTATATAACAGACACACTTCTTGAAAATTCCAAAGTTTCAGCAACTCCGGGAGGACTGGCGCTGATTGCTGGAGTATTTTTAGGTATTATTCTTGGAATCGTGGCCGCACTTCATAAAAATAAGTGGCCTGATTACATAGTCATGTTCATAGCAATACTGGGTATTACGGTTCCAGTCTTCGTACTGGCATCACTTCTTCAGTTTGTATTCTGTGTACAACTCGGAGTGTTGCCAACAACAGGATGGGGAAGCTGGCAGAATGTGGTGCTTCCGACCGTTGTATTGAGTTTTGGCACGATTGCCACTTATGCTCGTTATGTAAAGTCCAATATGCTGGATGTTATGAATCAAGATTATATTCTGACAGCGGAAGCAAAAGGTGTCAGCAGATTCAATGTGATCCGCAAACATGTTATGAAAAATGCATTTCTCCCATGTATGACACTTCTCGTAGGCCAGATATCCGGAATCTTTACAGGTTCTTTCGTTGTAGAAAAAATATTTGGAATACCAGGACTTGGATTTTATTACATCAATTCAATTAATGACCGAGATTACACGATGATTATCGGAACCACTGTATTTGCAGCATTTTTATTTGTATTTGTACAGTTGATCGTAGATATTGCATATACAGTTCTGGATCCTAGAATCCGGGTTGATTAGGAGGAAGATACATGATGGAAAACCAGAATACATTTGATATGACAGAAAATATCCCAGATGAAATGTTTGAAATCATCGGACTTGAGAAAGATGAAGAGGTTCCTGCTCGTCCGAGAATCGGATACTGGGCCGATGCATGGAGAAGATTTAAAGAAAATAAAGTAGCGCTTCTGGCAGGTATTATCCTTCTTGTTCTTATATTTTTCATTATATTCGGACCGGCCATCAGCGGGTATGGATATGAGAAAATTGATTCGGGTGCAATCAATCAGGGACCAAGTGCAGCACATTGGTTCGGAACAGATGACCTTGGACGTGATCTGTTTGCCAGAGTATGGCAGGCGGGACGTGTCTCTCTTTTGATTGGTATTACAGGAGCGCTTGTAGCTAGTTTGATCGGAAGTATCTATGGAGGTATCGCAGCATATTTTGGAGGAATTGTGGACGATATCATGATGCGTATTGTAGAGGTTCTTTTAAGTATTCCATATCTTTTGATTGTTATCCTGATTTCTGTAGTGACGGACAGCAAGAGTCTTGGAACGATGCTGATTGCCTTGACACTGACAGGATGGTGTGGAATTGCCAGACTGGTGCGTGGACAGATGCTTCAGCTGAAATCACAGGAATTTGTCCTTGCAGCAAATGCACTCGGTGTATCGCCGATGAAAATTATTATGAAACATATGATTCCAAATACACTCGGTATGATTATCGTAGCTATTACATTTGATATTCCAGGATACATTTTCTCAGAGGCGTTCTTAAGTTATGTAGGACTTGGAATCCAGCCGTCACAGACAAGCTGGGGAGCTCTTGCATCTGCCGCTCAGCAGAACTTTATGTTCTATCCAACACAGCTTTTGTTCCCGGCAATTATGATTGCCCTTACAATGCTGAGTTTTACTTTGCTTGGTGACGGACTTCGTGACGCATTAGATCCGAAACTTAGAAAATAGTCTGGAGGTAGATGAAGATGGAAAATGAAAAAGTATTAGAAGTAGATAATCTGTATGTTTCTTTTCAGACTTATGCAGGAGAAGTAAAAGCTGTCCGTGGTGTCAGCTTTGAATTAAAAAAAGGTGAGACGCTTGCATTCGTAGGAGAGTCAGGATGTGGAAAGACCGTAACGGCCAAAGCTGTCATGCGTCTTTTAAAACCGCCATTCGCAGAGATTAAACCGGAGTCGAAGATTGTCTGTAATGGAAAAGATGTCATGAAAATGACGGACAAAGAATTATATAAGTTTCGCGGAGACGAAATCAGTATGATTTTTCAGGATCCAATGACCTCACTGAATCCTACGATGACCATTGGTAAGCAGATTATGGAAAGTCTGATCATTCATCGTGGCATGAATAAGGCAGAGGCAAGAAAAGAAGCTATCCGTATGCTTGAGATGGTCAAGATTCCAAGCCCGGAATCTCGAATTGATAATTATCCGCATGAATTATCCGGTGGTATGAGACAACGTGTTATGATTGCCATTGCACTTGCATGTA
The DNA here is from genome assembly GCF_020560945.1 of Dorea sp. 210702-DFI.3.125. NCBI lineage: Bacteria > Bacillati > Bacillota > Clostridia > Lachnospirales > Lachnospiraceae > Dorea > Dorea sp. 210702-DFI.3.125. The sequence continues at coordinate 7,186 of NZ_JAJCNF010000019.1, read as the reverse complement.
ATCCGAAAATTCTGATTGCAGATGAACCAACAACTGCGCTTGATGTAACAATCCAGGCACAGATTATGGATCTGATGCGCGAATTAAAAGAAAAATCTAATACAGCTATTATTCTGGTAACACATGACCTTGGTGTTGTGGCTAATTTCGCGGATCGTATTCAGGTTATGTATGCAGGCCAGGTCGTAGAGAGGGGAACTGCCCGTGAGATTTTCTATGAAAGCAAACATCCGTATACATGGGCGCTTTTAAGTTCCGTGCCAAAGGTTACCAATGAATCAAAAGAAGAATTATATGCGTTAAAGGGAACACCTCCGGATCTCCTGCTTCCATTACATGAATGCCCATTTGCATCCAGATGTGAGTACTGCATGGGAATCTGTAAAGAGAGAAATCCAATGGAGACATCCTTAAGTGATACACATAAGGTGTCATGCTGGCTGCAGCATCCAAAAGCACCGAAGGTAGAATCCTTCTATGATAAGGAGGCAAAATAATGGATCAGAATAATTATATCTTTGAAGTAGAAGACCTTTGTAAATATTTTCCGGCAGGAAAGAAAAAGGTCGTAAAGGCTGTAGACGGAATTAATCTGAAGATTCGAAAAGGCGAGACAATTGGTCTTGTTGGAGAATCTGGTTGTGGAAAGACAACTTGTGGAAGAACGATTATCAAGTTGTATGAGCCGACAAAGGGAAAGATTCTTTTTGAAGGAAAAGATGTATCCAAACTTCATGGAAAGGAACTGTTATCTTTCAAAAAGGATGTTCAGGTCATATTCCAGGATCCGTATGCATCTCTGGACCCACGTATGACAATCGGAGAGATTATCAGTGAAGGAATGCATGTACATTTGAAACTTTCTCAGAAAGAAATGGATGAAAGAGTCGCAGATCTGTTAAATAAAGTAGGTTTAAATGCTGAATATGCCAACCGTTTTGCTCATGAGTTATCCGGTGGTCAGAGACAGCGTGTCGGTATTGCCCGTGCGCTGGCGGTAGAACCGAAGTTTATTATGTGTGATGAGCCAATCTCTGCGCTGGATGTTTCTATTCAGGCACAGGTCGTCAATCTTCTGATCAAATTGCAGAGAGAAATGGGACTGACTTATCTGTTCATTTCCCATGACCTGTCCATGGTGAAACACATTTCCGACCGTGTCGGAGTTATGTATCTTGGATCCTTCGTGGAGCTGGCAAGCAATGAAGTGCTGTATTCATCTCCGAAGCATCCGTATACGCAGGCGTTGATCTCAGCAATTCCGGAAGCAGATCCTGATTATGAGAGCCAGAAGGAAAAGACGAAACTGGAAGGTGAGGTTCCAAGTCCATTGAATCCACCATCTGGATGTAAATTTCGTACCAGGTGTAAATATGCGACCGAGCGGTGTGCGCAGGAGCCCCCAGTGTTCAGAGAGATAGAGCCGGATCATTTTGTGGCGTGCCATCTGTTTGATAAAGACGGAGAAAAATAAGATTTTGATTCACAATTTTTAAAATTTATTTTGAACAGACCATGTCTAAAAGGTCTGAATGTAACATGTTAAGGAGGAAAAGACATGCTCAGTCAGAATATGACAGATAAAATCATAGACTACATCATGTCTCATGGAGGGGATTTTGCAGAAGTGTTCGCAGAGCATACACGACGGAATCAGCTTGCCATGACAGGTGGAAATATGTCAGAGGCACTGGCAGGAATTGAATCAGGAGTAGGAATCCGTATATTTTCCGGCGACCAGTGTGCATATTTCTACACAGAAGATGAGAGGGAAGAGAATCTTTTCCGTCTGTTAAAAGAAAACTGGAAAGCAGGGGAACCAGTCAGACCGGACTGGGAGAAGCTGTCGGCAGATCAGAAAATATATGACAGCACGACAGAATATTTCCAAAGTGCTTCTGTCAAAGATAAGATGAAACTTATGGAAAAATGCGACAAAGCAGGAAGTGCATATAGTAGTCAGATTTCGCAGATGTATCTGAAATATTTGGATATGGATCAGCATGTGCAGATTGCCAATTCGGAAGGTTGCTACATGGAAGACCACCGCATGAAGACAAGACTCTCTATTGAGGCGGTTGTCCGTGACGACCAGGACGTGCAGCGGAGTTATTATGGACCTGGGGCAATGGGAGGTTATGAGTTCCTGAAACAGATAAATGTAGAAGAGTGTGCCAGAAAGGTCGCACAGAACGCCATCCGCTGTCTGGGAGCCAGAGCTTGCCCGACAGGAAGAATGCCAGTCATTATTGCTAATGGATTCGGAGGACTGTTCTTCCATGAGGCCTGCGGTCATTCTCTGGAAGCGACTTCTGTTTCTGACAATGGAAGTGAATTTTCAGGAAAATTAGGTACAAAAGTCGCTTCTGAGAAAGTGACACTGATTGATGACGGAAGTATTCGTGATGGCTGGGGATCTGGCTATATCGATGATGAAGGTGAATTGACAAGAAAAAATGTGCTGATTAAAGATGGAATCCTAAAGAATTATTTGGTGGACCGCCTGAATGGAAAGAAACTTGGTTTGTCTGCAAATGGAAGCAGTCGCCGCGAGAGCTATCGGTTTGCGCCGGTGGCAAGAATGAGCAACACTTATATTGCACCGGGCAGTGATGACGTAGAGAAAATGATTGCGTCTGTAGACCGTGGAATCTATGTAAAGAGTATCAATGCAGGTTCGGTCAACAGTATTACCGGCGAGTTCAACTTTAATACGGGAGAAACATTTCTGATTGAACACGGAGAGATTACGGTGCCGGTTCACAGTGCCACTCTGATTGGAACAGGAGGGGATATCCTTCAGAAAGTCGAGCAGGTAGGAAAGGATTATGAGCTTGGTCAGGGGTTCTGCTATGCCGGAAGCGGAGCTATCTATATTGGGGCAGGACAGCCTACCGTAAAAGTATCAGAGATGACAGTGGGAGGAGACGAGATATGTTAGATTGCAGAGAGCAGAAAACAATAGAAAAGCTGTCTGAGGAGCTTGAAAAAGCTGGCTATACTCACATTTCTTTCCAGGTCGTTCATACGAAGTCAAGAACAACAAGTGTACGTGGCCACAAGTCTGTAAAAAAACAGGACAGCGAGGATGCAGTCTATGTAATCGAGGCTGCTCATGACGGGAAAAAAGAAAAGTCTTACTGGACAGCTCTTCCGGGAGCAGAAGATTTAATTACAATGCTGAGAGAGAATATGGAAGCTCTGGGTGAAAAATATGAAGAAGATGTGGATAATTCTGAGAATTCAAAAGAATCATGTGGAGAGGACGAAAAAGTGCAGTTCATGTGGGAGAACCATGAGACTGTGATGAAAAAGCTTGCAGAGGCAAAGGAAGAAGTTTATCAGGTCCCGAATATAGACCTTGTGGATTATCTTGGATATGAGCAATATTTGGAAGAGATTTATGTATTGGGACCGGGAGATAAGAGGTTCATGGATGCTACAGGATACCACAGTCTCCGTGCAGATTTAAAGGCGGAGAAGGATGGACAGGCATCTTATGCCAGAGGATGCTGTTATGTGAGTGAGTTGGCAGATGACAGTGCAAAGAAGCTGGCGTGTGAGACAGCTAAAGAAGCCAGAGCCGGCCTTGATGCAGAACCGATTGTGTCTGGGCAGTATCCGGTCATTTTGAAAAACTCCGTGATGGCAGAATTACTGGAAGCGTATATTCCGGCATTTTATGCAGACCGGATTAAAAATGAAAGAAGTGCGCTTGCAGGACGTGAGGGTGATAAGATTGCATCTGCAAATGTTTCATTAAAAGAGGTGCCAGATTTGAAAGAGGGCAGAGTATGCCGTAGAATTGATGATGAAGGAATACCTGTGAAAGAAAAATACCTGATAAAAGAAGGAATATTTAAAACAAAACTTGTAAATAAAGAACTTGCGAAAAAATTAAAAATCGAACCTACAGGAAATGGTTTTAAACAATCGCCAAAATCTGATGTGGAAATTGGGATTACAAATGTTATTTTGCAATCTGAATGTGATCTAGGTGAGAAAACAGAATCCTCAATTTTGGACTTGAAGAAAAAAATGTGTCATGGTATCCTTGTAACCGATGTAGATGGTGTATTTGCAGGAATTAATGTAATGACGGGGACATTTTCATTAATTGTAAAAGGAAGAAAGATTGAGAATGGCCGGGAAACAGATGCATTTTGTCAGGTGACGATTGCAGGTAATTTCTTTGATATGCTTGGTCAGATTCAGGGAATCGCAAATGATTACATATCTACATATCCGGATTGCGCAAGTGTAATTGCTCCATCAGTGTATGTAGGAGAATTGGCAGTATCCGGAATATAAGTATGTGATTTCGGAGGAAGAAAATTGTGGAAAACAAAAATCAGACAATGTTACAGCGGGGAATAACATTGTTGACAGTTATTATTGGAAATGCTATGTACGCAGCGGTCGCGGTATTATTCCTGCTTCCGTCAGGGCTGCCGACCGGAGGAACGACAGGTATTGCACTTTTAGTGAACAGATTGACCGGATTATCCGTTTCGATGTTCGTGCTGGGATTTAATATTGTGATGCTGGTAGTCGGATTTATTTTTCTTGGAAAGAAATTCGCATTTACAACTATTGTAAGTACATTTACTTATCCAATCTGCCTGGAGTTATTCGGACAGATATTTGCAAATGTACATTTCACAGACGATATCTGGCTGAACACGATATTCTCAGGGCTGGGAATCGGAGTGGGGCTTGGAAGCGTCATTCGTATGGGAGCATCCACCGGAGGTATGGATATTCCGCCGTTGATTTTGAATAAATATTTCAAGATACCTGTGTCAGTCAGCTTGAATGCATTTGATATATGCATCCTGCTTGGCCAGGCTATCCTCATACCGCCTGAAATGCTGTTATATGGAGTTATTCTTGTTATGACCTATACAACAGTGCTGAATAAGGTATTGCTCCTTGGTGGCTCTAAAATGGAGGTTAAGATCATCAGCAGAGATCCGGAGCCGATCCGCCAGGCGATTATCGGGCATCTGGACCGGGGACTTACAATTCTGCGTGCAGAAGGTGGATATTCGCAGGAAGACCGCCAGGTGCTTCTCGTTGTTGTGTCAAATCGTGAACTGCATCAGTTGGAGCGTATTGTAAAGAATATTGATCCGGAAAGCTTTGTAATCGTAAGTGAAGTCAGAGAAGTCAGCGGTCGTGGATTTTCATTGACAAAAGAGCACAAGAGTACTCAGAGCGAAGAAAATAGTGCCAGTGCAAATGTGAAGTAAGAGTTTGAAAAAATAAAATAAAAAAATGATTGACATTAGGGTAAACCTCTAGTATAATCATTTTTGCTGGAGAAATACTCAAGAGGCTGAAGAGGCGCCCCTGCTAAGGGTGTAGGTCGGGTGACCGGCGCGAGGGTTCAAATCCCTCTTTCTCCGTAGGTAAGAGATTTGGAAGAAATTCCGAATCTCTTTTTTTCGTTCTAAGCAAAGGCCGCTACTTGAAATTTACATTTGTCTGGGGTACTATCTTTTTAAATAAATAAACTACAAGCATAGAAGAAAAGATGTATAAGAAACATGGGATGGAGAAAAAGTATGGATGATAAAGAACTTGGACGCATGCTTCGGCTTGAGAAGGTAGAAGAGAATACATTTTCAGAGGAAAAGACAAAAGAAGTATTAGAAAAAGAAAAGCATGATCAGCTCAAATTCCGCCTGAAGAAAAGAATCCGTCCGGAAGTATTTGCACGGATGCCGGAAGAAATACAGGATTTCCTGATAGATATGGATCCGACAGACATGAAAGAAGTATATATATCTACATTGCTGAATCTTCCATGGGAGTCTGAGTTCAAGGTTCCGGAGATTGAGTTAATGGAAGCCAAGACGATGTTGGACAATTCCTATTATGCTATGCTGGAGGTAAAAGAGAAGGTATTACGTTATATGGCTTGCCAGAAGTACCTTGGAAAGAACTATGGGGCAGTTATGCTGCTTGCCGGACCTCCCGGAGTAGGCAAGACATCCATTGCAGTTTCGATTGCAAAGGCGATGGGAAGACCTTGTGTGAAAATATCACTGGCAGGTGTTTCGGATGCATTATTTCTACGAGGAACACAGACCGTATTCAATAATGCCAAGCCGGGAAGGATTGTGGATGCTCTGGTACATGGAAAAAGCTTCTGCCCATTGATCTTATTGGATGAAATTGACAAAATGGGAAGCTCCATCGAACATGGCTGCCCGGAAAATGTACTTCTTGACATATTAGACAGTGACCGTTCAAAATTTGTAGATAACTATCTGGGATTTCCGCTGGATCTGTCAAATGTAATTTTTGTGGCAACAGCTAATAGTCTTGAACCGTTGTCGCCGATATTACAGGATCGTCTGGACATTGTAGAATTACCTCCATATACGATAAGAGACAAAAAGCAAATTGTGAAAGGATACATTTGGCCAAAACTGATCAAGGAGTATCAGATAGAGCAGGTAGATATTGAGGAAGATGCAATAGAAGAATTGATTGCGCTGTGTCCGGAGGAAGGGGTCCGTGACCTTGAAAGAATCTGCCGGAAAATGTGTGAATCTGTTATTAGTTTATATTATGTAGAAGGAAATATCATAGAGAATATCAAAGCAGAGAATCTGGCAAAAATAATGGGACCTATTTATTATAGATAAGATTGTAACAATGGGCACTATATTTTGTATGTTATATGCGTGTAAACACTAAGTATAGATGCGGAAAATTAATGAGAAAAAGATGTAAAAAAAGAATAAAAAAAGATGAATAAAAGTATTGACATATGGTTGTCCAAATGATATTATAACTAAGCTGATTCGCGAGAAAACAATTCTTAAGAATCAAAAAAAGAATAAAAAAGTTATTGACAAGAGTTAATAACTATGATATTCTAGATAAGCTGTTTCGAACGACAGAGATGATCGAAACAAACAGCAAAAAAAGAAAAATAAAAAAGTTGTTGACAAGCGGTTGTGAATGTGATAATATAAATAAGCTGTCGCTGAGACGACAACAAATAAAAAGATCCTTGATAATTAAATAATAGACAACAACCCTGAAGATTCTTTAAGAGAAAATTCAGAACGGACATTGAATGACAATGTCAACCTTAAAACAGTAAAAGGGATAAGAAAGCTAGTAGTTTTCTTGACCTGGAACGAACTTTGATTTTAAATCCGAGTCAAAT
>NZ_JAJCNF010000018.1:0-64379 GCF_020560945.1 Dorea sp. 210702-DFI.3.125 | reverse complement strand
TGAAATATAGAGTTTTCAAGGTACAAGTCCCATTTTGGGTATGGGAAGTCTTTATATTTAATTTAATAATATCAATTGCAATTATGATAGCGTTAATACTTGTTCCGAAATTTAATCCGGCATTGAGTCTGGTTATTGCAAGTATTTATATGGGTGTAACATGCGGATTAGGATTTGTAAATTCTATCGAAACCATAGGTACTGGATTTGGAAATATGATGGCAGGAATTGGTCTGCCAATTGGTTTTGGTGTTATACTGGGACAATTGATGAGTGACACAGGAGCAGCAAAAGTAATTGCAAGAACAATTGTACATGCTGTGCCAAATAAGTATGTTTTATATGCAGTGGCATTTGCAGGCTTTGTGTTAGCAATTCCAGTTTTCTTTGATGTCACATTTATTATTCTGATTCCAATCGGTGTGGCTGTCGCAAGGGAAGTGAATAAACCGCTTGCATATGTTGTGGGAGCTTTGACGATTGGAGATGGAATTGCACAGACGCTTGTGCCACCAACACCTAACCCATTGGCAGCGCCTGGTATTTTAAATTTTGATCTTGGTACAATGGTTATTATGGGATTGATCATTGGTGCAATTGCAACATTAATATCTGTATTTGTATATACGAAAATACATGATAAAGGATTTTTTGATGCAGAAAAAGATGTAAATAAAGATGCGGAAATTTATGTTGAAGAAGACTTGAATGAGAATCAGAAAGTGCCAGGTTTTTTCGTATCTTTACTTCCAATTTTACTTCCGGTTTTTTGCATTCTTGTTGGAACTGGAGCATTAGCTGTCAGCGAAAATGTTCCATGGATTGCGCAATTCTTAGGAAATAAAATTATAGCAATTATGATAGGAACTCTCTGTGCATATTTCATTGGTTATAAGTATCTTGGTAAAAATAAAGTGGAAAATTCTGCTAATGAAGCGCTAAAGCAGGCTGGAGTAGTATTATTAATTACTGGTGCCGGAGGATCATTTGGAGCAGTAATCGCAGCAACAGATATCGGGAACGCACTTGTATCTACATTGAATATCAATAGTGGTTCAGTATTAAAAACCTTGCTTTTGGCATATTTTATAGGTTGCATATTTAGAATTGCACAAGGTTCTGGTACTGTAGCAGGAATTACAGCGATGACAATTATGGCAACGATTGCACCAAGTGTATCAGTTCATCCGGTTTATATTGCATTGGCTGCTCTCGCTGGTGGAATAAGTGTGGGACATGTAAATGACAGTGGATTTTGGGTAGTGTCCAATATGTCAGGATTTAATGTAAAGGGTGGATTGAAGACATATACATTGGCTCAGATTATAATGTCTGTATCTATTATGTTTTTAACAGTTATCTTTGCATTGATTTTGCCGGGAGCAATCGGTTAAAAACATGTGGATTTACTGAGTATGTACAACAAAAGGAAGATGTTTTACTTTTTTTGATTTGCAAGAGCATATGATTATGATGTAAACATTATCTTAACAAATTTTTATTAAGGATTTGCTTTTTTGAAAGAAATAGTGTACAATTGAAAATAATATGGAAAAATATGATTTTGCTCTTGACAATAAAAAGGGCTTTGTGCTATAGTAAAAAATGCGCTATTGTGGAAAGTTATGCCATGATATTGCACGAAAAACTGAGTCACAAAGCTCTTTTTCGTCGTTTTAGCGATAACAGGGCATTTTGCGGACCACAAAAAAAATAAGAGGAGAGTGAAACGTCAATATGGAAAAGAACAGAATTCGTCCCATGAAAAGCGGAAAAAGCTCACGAATGAGTTATTCCAGACAAAAAGAAGTTCTTCAGATGCCGAACCTGATTGAAGTGCAGAAGGATTCTTATGATTGGTTCCTTAAGTCAGGATTGAAGGAAGTATTTGAAGATATTTCCCCAATTACAGATTATAGCGGTAAATTAAGCCTGGAGCTTGTTGATTTCACACTGTGTGAAGATGATGTGAAATACAGCATTGATGAGTGCAGAGATCGTGATGCAACTTATGCAGCACCGCTGAAAGTCAGAGTAAGACTTCATAATAAAGAGACGGATGAGATTAACGAGCATGAGATCTTTATGGGAGATCTGCCGCTGATGACACGTACTGGTACATTTGTAATTAATGGTGCGGAGCGTGTAATCGTAAGTCAGCTGGTACGTTCCCCTGGTATTTATTATGCAATTGCACATGATAAGCTGGGTAAAAAGCTTTATTCCTCTACTGTCATTCCGAACCGTGGTGCATGGCTGGAGTATGAGACAGATTCCAATGACGTTTTTTATGTTAGAGTAGATAGAACAAGAAAGGTGCCGATCACAGTACTTATTCGTGCTCTTGGAATCGGTACAAATCCGGAGATCATTGAACTCTTTGGTGAAGAACCGAAGATTATGGCAAGTTTTGAGAAAGATGCTGCAACAAACTATCAGGAAGGACTTCTTGAATTATATAAGAAGATCCGTCCGGGTGAGCCGCTTGCCGTTGACAGTGCAGAAAGTTTGATCACAAGTATGTTCTTCGACCCAAGACGTTATGATCTGGCGAAAGTAGGACGTTATAAATTTAATAAAAAGCTTCTTCTCAAGAACCGTATTTCAGGACATGTTCTTGCGGAGGATGCAGTAAGCCCGATTACAGGCGAGGTGATCGCTGAGGCTGGAACAAAGGTGACAAGAGAAATTGCAGATCGGATCCAGAACGGAGCTGTTCCGTATGTATGGATCGACAGACCGGAAGAAGAGAGAAATGTCAAAGTTCTTTCTAATATGATGGTAGATCTGAAGGAAGTTGTTGACATTGATCCGGAAGAGGTTGGTGTAACAGAACTTGTTTACTATCCGGTACTTGCAAATCTCCTTGAGGAAACAGCAGGAGATATCGATGAGCTGAAAGCGGCTATCAAGAGAGATATCCATGATCTGATTCCGAAGCATATTACAAAAGAAGATATCATGGCTTCTATTAACTACAATATGCATCTGGAGTATGGTCTGGGTAATGATGACGATATCGACCACTTGGGTAACAGACGTATCCGTGCGGTAGGAGAACTTCTTCAGAACCAGTACAGAATCGGTCTGTCCAGAATGGAAAGAGTCGTAAGAGAGAGAATGACAACTCAGGATCTGGAAGGAATTTCCCCACAGTCCCTGATCAACATAAAGCCAGTAACTGCAGCGGTAAAAGAATTCTTCGGATCTTCTCAGCTGTCACAGTTCATGGATCAGAACAATCCGCTTGGTGAGCTGACTCACAAGAGACGTCTGTCTGCCTTAGGACCTGGTGGTCTTTCAAGAGACCGTGCCGGATTCGAGGTTCGAGATGTACATTATTCCCACTATGGAAGAATGTGTCCTATCGAGACGCCTGAGGGACCTAACATCGGTCTGATCAACTCACTGGCAAGTTATGCAAGAATTAACGAGTATGGATTTATTGAAGCTCCATATCGTAAGATTGACCACTCCGATCCGGAGAATCCGCGTGTAACAGACGAAGTTGTTTATATGACAGCGGATGAAGAGGATAACTATCATGTAGCACAGGCCAACGAGACACTGGATGAGGAAGGACATTTTGTTCATAAGAACGTATCCGGTCGTTACCGTGAAGAGACTCAGGCTTATGAGAGAAAAGCATTTGACTATATGGACGTATCTCCTAAGATGGTATTCTCTGTTGCTACAGCTTTGATTCCATTCCTTCAGAATGACGATGCTAACCGTGCGCTGATGGGATCCAACATGCAGCGTCAGGCAGTACCGCTTCTTATGACAGAGGCACCGGTAGTCGGAACAGGTATGGAAGAAAAAGCTGCTGTTGACTCAGGAGTATGTGTAGTCGCTGAGGAAGCAGGAGTTGTTGAGCGTTCAACATCAGCAGAAATCCAGATCCGCCAGGATGATGGAAAACTGAAAAAATATAAACTTACAAAATTCCTTCGAAGCAACCAGAGCAACTGCTACAATCAAAGAGCAATTGTGTTCAAGGGTGACAGAGTGGAGAAAGGCGATGTGATCGCTGACGGTCCGTCTACATCTAATGGTGAGCTTGCATTAGGAAAGAACCCGCTGATCGGATTCATGACCTGGGAAGGTTACAACTACGAGGATGCGGTTCTCTTAAGTGAGAGACTTGTTCAGGATGATGTATATACATCTATCCATATTGAGGAATATGAGGCAGAAGCCCGTGACACCAAGCTTGGACCAGAGGAAATCACTCGTGATATCCCGGGTGTCGGTGATGATGCGCTTAAGAATCTGGATGACAGAGGAATTATCCGCGTCGGTGCTGAGGTCCGTGCCGGAGATATTCTTGTTGGTAAAGTTACTCCTAAGGGAGAGACAGAGCTGACAGCCGAGGAGAGACTGCTTCGTGCAATCTTCGGTGAGAAAGCACGTGAGGTCAGAGATACATCTCTGAAAGTACCTCATGGTGAGTACGGTATCGTAGTAGATGCCAAGGTATTTACAAGAAGCAACGGCGACGAGATGTCACCGGGAGTGAACCAGTCTGTTCGTATCTATATCGCTCAAAAGAGAAAAATCTCTGTTGGTGATAAGATGGCCGGACGTCATGGTAACAAGGGTGTCGTTTCCCGTGTACTTCCAGTAGAAGATATGCCGTTCCTGCCAAATGGCCGTCCGCTTGATATCGTGTTGAACCCGCTGGGTGTGCCTTCACGTATGAATATCGGACAGGTCCTTGAGATTCACCTGTCTCTGGCAGCAAAAGCACTTGGATTCAACATTTCTACACCTGTATTTGATGGTGCGAACGAGATAGATATTATGGATACTCTTGATCTGGCAAATGACTATGTCAACTTAAGCTGGGAAGAGTTTGAAAAGAAACATAAAGAAGAGCTGCTTCCGGAAGTTCTGGATTATCTCTATGAGAACAGAGATCACAGAAAACTCTGGAAAGGTGTTCCGATTTCACGAGATGGTAAAGTTCGTCTTCGTGACGGAAGAACAGGAGAGTATTTTGACAGCCCGGTAACAATCGGACACATGCATTATCTGAAACTGCATCACCTGGTTGATGATAAGATCCATGCACGTTCAACAGGTCCTTACTCACTGGTAACACAGCAGCCATTAGGTGGTAAAGCACAGTTTGGTGGACAGCGTTTTGGAGAGATGGAGGTATGGGCTCTTGAGGCTTATGGCGCATCTTACACATTGCAGGAGATCCTGACTGTGAAGTCTGACGATGTAATCGGTCGTGTGAAGACATACGAGGCGATCATCAAGGGCGAGAACATTCCGGAACCAGGTATTCCGGAGTCATTCAAAGTACTTCTGAAAGAGCTTCAGTCTCTCGGACTGGATGTTCGTGTACTTCGTGATGACAATACAGAGGTGGAGATTATGGAAACTTCCGATATGGGAGAGACCAGCTTCCGCTCACTGATCGAAGGAGATGGAAAATATCGTCGTGATGAGGAAGACTTCGGCAAACACGGTTATACAACTCAGGAGTTCCAGGGAGAGGAACTTGTAAATGAGGAACCGGAAGAGGACGAAGACGATTACGATTCAGATTATGGCGACGATAGTTTTGATGACTATGATGACATGTCAGATGATGAATAGAAAGGGGTGCCTGTATGCCAGAAAATAGTAAAGAACAATCATATCAGCCAATGACTTTTGATGCAATCAAAATCGGGTTGGCATCACCTGAAAAGATTCTGGAGTGGTCAAAAGGCGAGGTAACAAAGCCTGAGACTATTAACTATAGAACCTTAAAACCAGAGAGAGATGGTCTGTTCTGTGAAAGAATTTTTGGACCAAGCAAAGACTGGGAGTGTCACTGCGGTAAATACAAAAAAATCCGTTATAAAGGTGTTGTTTGTGACCGTTGTGGTGTAGAGGTTACTAAGGCAAGTGTACGTCGTGAACGTATGGGACATATTGCCCTGGCAGCCCCGGTATCTCATATCTGGTACTTTAAAGGAATCCCGAGCCGTATGGGATTGATCCTTGACTTGTCTCCAAGAACACTGGAGAAAGTATTATATTTTGCTTCTTATATCGTACTTGATAAAGGCGAGACAGACCTGCAGTATAAGCAGGTTCTGTCTGAGCAGGAGTATCAGGAAGCAAGAGAATCCTGGGGAAAAGGTTTCCGTGTTGGAATGGGAGCTGAATCTATCTTAGAGCTTCTTCAGGCAATCGACCTTGAAAAAGAATACGAAGATCTGACAGAAGGTCTCAAAGGCGCTACCGGACAGAAACGTGCAAGAATCGTAAAACGTCTGGAAGTTGTAGAAGCTTTCCGTGAGTCTGGAAACAAACCGGAATGGATGATCATGACAAATGTTCCGGTTATCCCGCCAGATCTTCGTCCAATGGTACAGCTTGATGGTGGACGTTTTGCAACATCTGACCTGAATGATCTGTACAGAAGAATTATCAATAGAAATAACCGTCTGAAACGCCTTCTTGAGTTAGGCGCTCCAGATATTATCGTAAGAAATGAAAAGAGAATGCTTCAGGAAGCGGTAGATGCCCTGATCGACAACGGCCGTCGCGGACGTCCGGTAACAGGACCTGGAAACCGTGCACTGAAATCTCTGTCCGATATGTTGAAAGGTAAATCCGGACGTTTCCGTCAGAACCTGCTTGGTAAGCGTGTTGACTATTCTGGACGTTCCGTTATCGTTGTAGGACCGGAACTTAAGATTTACCAGTGTGGTCTGCCGAAAGAGATGGCAATTGAGCTGTTCAAGCCATTTGTTATGAAAGAGCTTGTTCAGAACGGAACTGCACACAACATTAAAAATGCTAAAAAGATGGTTGAGAGACTTCAGCCAGAGGTTTGGGACGTCCTTGAGGATGTCATCAAAGAGCATCCGGTTATGCTGAACCGTGCGCCTACACTGCACAGACTTGGTATTCAGGCATTTGAGCCGATTCTTGTAGAAGGTAAGGCTATCAAGCTTCATCCACTTGTTTGTACAGCGTTCAACGCCGACTTCGATGGAGACCAGATGGCTGTCCATCTTCCACTTTCTGTAGAAGCACAGGCTGAGTGCAGATTCTTACTGCTCTCACCAAACAACCTCCTGAAACCATCTGATGGTGGTCCGGTAGCCGTTCCTTCACAGGATATGGTACTTGGTATTTACTATCTGACTCAGGAAAGACCAGGTGCTACAGGAGAAGGTAAGATTTTCAAGAGTGTAAATGAAGCAATCCTTGCTTATGAGAACCAGGCAATCACACTTCACTCTAAGATTAAAGTACGTGTGACAAAGACAATGCCAGGTGGAGAAGAAATAACAGGAATTGTAGAGTCCACACTTGGACGTTTCATTTTCAACGAGATCATCCCACAGGATCTTGGATTTGTTGATCGTGAAAAAGAGGAGAACAAACTTCTTCTGGAGATTGATTTCCACGTAGGAAAGAAACAGTTAAAGCAGATCCTTGAGAAGGTTATCAATACACACGGAGCAACTGCAACAGCAGAAGTTCTGGATGCTGTAAAAGCAATTGGATATAAATATTCTACAAGAGCTGCCATGACCGTATCTATTTCCGATATGACGGTACCTCCGCAGAAACCACAGATGATCCAGCAGGCACAGGATACTGTAGACCGCATCACTAAGAACTTCAAACGTGGTCTCATCACAGAGGAGGAGCGTTACAAAGAAGTTGTAGAGACATGGAAGGCAACTGACGACAAACTGACAGAGGCACTGCTTTCTGGTCTTGATAAATACAATAACATCTTCATGATGGCTGATTCCGGAGCCCGTGGATCTGACAAACAGATCAAACAGCTTGCAGGTATGCGTGGATTGATGGCTGATACAACTGGTCATACAATCGAGTTGCCTATCACTTCAAACTTCCGTGAAGGACTTGACGTACTGGAGTATTTCATGTCTGCCCATGGAGCACGTAAAGGTATGTCTGATACAGCTCTTCGTACAGCCGATTCAGGATATCTGACAAGACGTCTTGTTGACGTATCTCAGGAGCTGATCATTCATGAAGTAGATTGTGCAAAGAAAGATGCACCGATTCCTGGAATTTTTGTAAAAGCATTCATGGATGGAAAAGAAGAAATCGAAAGTCTTCAGGAGCGTATTACAGGACGTTACCTGTGCTATGACATTGTAGATAAAGATGGCAATGTTCTTGTTAAGAAGAACCATATGGTAACACCAAAACGTGCAGAACTGATCTGCAAGAAGGGTGTAAATGAGAACGGAGAGCCATTAACACAGATTAAGATCCGTACAATCCTTACATGTCGCTCACACAGTGGCGTATGTGCAAAATGTTATGGAGCCAACATGGCAACAGGTGAGCCGGTACAGGTCGGAGAGGCTGTCGGAATTATTGCTGCTCAGTCAATCGGAGAGCCTGGTACACAGCTTACAATGAGAACATTCCATAATGGTGGAGTTGCCGGTGGAGATATCACACAGGGACTTCCTCGTGTCGAGGAGCTTTTTGAGGCAAGAAAGCCTAAGGGACTTGCAATCATCACAGAGATTGCAGGAACTGCGAATTTGAACGACACGAAGAAGAAACGTGAGATTATCGTAACAAATCATGAGACAGGTGAATCAAAAGCATATCTGATTCCTTATGGATCACGTATTAAGGTAGCAGACGGAGCAGAACTTGAGGCCGGTGATGAGCTGACTGAAGGTAGTATCAATCCGCATGATATCTTAAGAATTAAAGGCATCCGTGCAGTTCAGGATTACATGATCCAGGAGGTACAGAGAGTTTACCGTCTGCAGGGTGTTGAGATCAACGATAAGCATATCGAGGTTATCGTTCGCCAGATGCTTAAGAAAATCCGTATCGAGGAGTCTGGAGATACAGAGTTCCTTCCGGGAACAAATGTAGACAGACTTGAGTTCGAGGATGTGAATGAAGTACTGGAGGCAGAAGGAAAAGAGCCTGCAATCGGAGAGCCGATCATCATGGGTATTACGAAGGCTTCTCTTGCAACCAATTCCTTCCTGTCAGCCGCTTCTTTCCAGGAGACAACAAAGGTTCTGACAGAGGCAGCAATCAAAGGAAAGATCGATCCGCTGGTAGGTCTGAAAGAGAACGTAATCATCGGAAAACATATCCCGGCTGGTACAGGTATGAGAAAGTATCGTGATATCAGACTGAATAGTGAGTTATCTATGGATGACGATCTGTTCTTTGAAGAAGGATTAGATGATGATGACGATTTAGATATTCTGGATACAGATTTTTCAGATGATGATCTGTTAGAAGAAAATGAACTTACAACAGAAGAATAAGACTTGCGTAAGAGTTTTGAATGAAAGTACCGCCGCACGAATTCGTGCGGTGGTACTTTTTTTGTATAATACCTTTAGGCTGCCCGTTCTGGAGCAGCCTAAAGTGCATTATGCACAAAAAAATAGAAATGATGTATGAACAATTAATAAAAAACATAAAAAGATAGTCAAGACAAACTTTTTTGATAAAATATTATTGACAATGATTATCATTAACAATATAATAAGTGATGGAAATGATAATCAGTTTCAAATCGTGCGAGGTAATATATATGAGCCAAGAAGAGAGATTTCAAGAAGTATTAAATCAATTAAAGAAAGCTGGCTATCGGATTACCGAACAGAGAAAGCTTCTTTTACACATTATATTGAATAATGAATACTCCTCTTGTAAGGAGATTTATTATGCAGCAAAGAAGCAGGACGACAAAGTCGGAATTGCAACTGTGTATCGTACTGTGCAACTGTTGGAAGATATGGAACTGATCCATAAAGAGATGGTTGTGAGAATTTAGTGAGGAGAAGGAGTGGATTATGATGCCGTTAACGATGTTAAATCCAGGCGAAAGTGCATCTATCGTCCGGGTAGGTGGAAATGAAGAAACAAAAAGATTCCTGGAGAATCTCGGATTCGTAGCTGGAAGTGAGGTGAAAGTTATTTCCAGTAACGAGGGTAACATAATTGCCCAGATTAAAGAATCACGAGTTGCAGTCAGCAAAGGAATTGCTAATAAAATAATGGTCTAGGAGGAACGGGAGAATGACTTTAAGAGATGTGAAAGTTGATCAGACAGTATCCGTAGTAAAGCTTCATGGAGAGGGAGCTACAAAAAGAAGAATTATGGATATGGGAATCACAAAAGGAACCAGCATTTATGTCCGTAAAGTAGCACCACTTGGTGATCCGGTGGAAGTTACTGTACGTGGATATGAATTGTCTCTGAGAAAAGCAGACGCAGAGATGATCGAAGTTAAATAACCAATTAGAGAGTAAAACAGGAGGATGTAAAAAATGGGAGTGAAGATAGCACTTGCCGGAAACCCGAATAGTGGTAAGACAACACTTTTCAATGCTTTGACAGGTTCCAATCAGTTCGTTGGTAACTGGCCTGGAGTTACTGTTGAGAAAAAAGAAGGAAAATGGAAGGAAGACAAAGAAGTTGTAATTATGGACCTTCCAGGTATCTATTCTTTATCACCATATACATTGGAGGAAGTTGTAGCCAGAAATTATCTGATCACAGAGCGTCCGGATGCAATCCTGAATATCGTAGACGGAACAAACCTGGAGCGTAACTTATACCTTACAACTCAGTTACTTGAGCTTGGTATCCCGGTTGTTATGGCAATTAACATGATGGATATTGTGCGCAAGAATGGTGATGAGATCAACACAAAGAAACTTGCTGAGAAGCTTGGCTGTGAAGTTGTAACAATTTCTGCTCTGAAAGGTGATGGAATCAAAGATGCAGCTTCAAGAGCAGTAAAGCACGCCGGACAGAAAGCCGGACAGGAATCTGTGCATGAGTTCGCACCGGAAGTTGAGAACTACCTGAATGAGATTGAAGGCAGACTTGGATATGAAATTCCGGAAGAGCAGAAAAGATTTTACGCGATCAAATTATTTGAGCGTGACGATAAGATTAAAGATGCTATGAAAAATGCACCGGACGTTGAAGATATCATTGCTCGTGCAGAGAAAGAGATGGATGACGATGCAGAGAGTATCATCACAAATGAGAGATACAGTTTCATTGGTTCTATTATCGGAGACTGCTTAAAGAAGAATAAAACACAGGAACTGACAACATCTGATAAGATTGACCGTATCGTAACAAATAGATGGCTTGCACTTCCAATCTTTGCAGCAGTTATGTGGCTTGTATATTATGTGTCTGTAACAACAGTAGGTTCTATATTGACAGACTGGACAAATGATACATTGTTTGGTGAGTGGATTATTCCGGCAGCTCAGAGCTTCTTTGAAGGAATCGGATGTGCGGACTGGTTAACAGGTCTGATCGTAGACGGAGTTATCTCCGGAGTTGGTGCTGTACTTGGATTCGTACCTCAGATGCTTGTATTATTTCTTTTCCTTGCATTCCTTGAGTCTTGCGGATACATGGCACGTATCGCATTCATCATGGACCGTATTTTCCGTAAGTTCGGACTTTCCGGAAAATCATTTATCCCGATGCTGATCGGAACAGGTTGTGGAGTTCCTGGAGTTATGGCTTCCCGTACGATCGAGAATGACCGTGACCGTAAGATGACTGTTATGACAACAACATTTATCCCTTGCGGAGCGAAACTTCCAGTTATCGCCCTGATCGCCGGAGCACTTTTCGATGGCGCTTCATGGGTAGCACCAAGTGCTTACTTTGTTGGTATCGCAGCAATCATCTGCTCTGGTATCATCCTGAAAAAAACAAAGATGTTCGCAGGAGATCCGGCGCCATTTGTAATGGAGCTTCCTGCATACCATATGCCGACAGTTGGCAACGTTCTTAGAAGTATGTGGGAACGCGGCTGGTCATTTATCAAAAAAGCTGGTACAATTATTACATTATCAACAATCGTTGTTTGGTTCTTATTGAACTTCGGCTGGACAGATGCTGGATTCGGAATGCTGAACTTCGATGGACTTGAGGGAGCAGCCATGGAGGCAGCTCAGGCAGAGTGTGTCCTTGCTAAGATCGGTAACTTGATTGCATGGATCTTCGCACCTCTTGGATGGGGGAACTGGAAGATGGCAGTTGCTGCAATCACAGGACTGGTAGCAAAAGAAAATGTTGTAGGTACATTCGGACAGCTCTTCGGATTTGCAGAAGTTGCAGAAGACGGACAGGAAATCTGGGGAACACTTGCAAACAGCATGTCACAGATCGCAGCTTACTCATTCCTCGTATTCAATCTTCTGTGTGCACCTTGCTTCGCAGCAATGGGAGCTATTAAGAGAGAGATGAACAACACAAAATGGTTCTGGTTCGCAATCGGATATCAATGCTTACTTGCTTACCTCGTATCTCTTTGCATCTTCCAGTTTGGTACACTCTTCACAGGTGGCGGATTCGGTATCGGAACAGTAGCTGCAATCGTAATTCTGATCGGTTTCCTTTACATGCTGTTCCGTCCTTACAAAGAGAGTACATCACTTAAGGCTAATACAGTTTCAAGTGTAAAAGCAGCTTCTAAATAAGCAGAAAGAAGGAGATTTTATGATGGCATTGGCAGCACAGACAAGTATTTTATCTACAATGATTGTAGCGCTTGTAATAATTGCGATTGTAGCATGGATTATAAGAGGCATGATACAAAAGAAGAAGAGAAGTGGTACATTTATCGGATGTGATTGTGGGTGTGCCAATTGTCCACACTCCTGTCATAATCCAAAGAATAGTAATAGTCAGAGTGGCTGCGGCGGCTGTGGCGGGTGCTAGTCTGGAAAATGTATGACTTAGATTTAAGTCATATGATGTATAATAATCTTATGTGTGAATAAATGTGTGAATAGACAGGGAAATCCTTGCAGATGAGTTTCATTTGCAGGGATTTTCTTTTGCGCTTTGCTCTTTTCAATGGGACGCAAATAGGGTAAAATAAATGCTAGGTGAATATGATGAATAAGAAATCTTTATACAAATTAGAATACAATAAAATAATTGAAAAACTGACAGAGCACGCAGGTTCTTTTGGAGGCCAGGAGCGTTGCAGAAAATTAAAACCAAAGACGGAAATCTCTGAAATTGAGAGAATGCAGGAAGAAACGGCCGCAGCATTTACACGGATCGTAAAGAAAGGACGTCCATCTTTTGGAGGCTGTAGTCCGGTAAGTGAATCTATGATGCGTCTGGAAATCGGAGGAACACTTGGAAGTGGGGAGTTACTTCGCATATGTAAGGTTCTGGAGACAGCAGGACATGTGAAGAATTACGGGCGCCATGACAATGCAGATGATATGCAGGATATATTGGACGGATACTTTGAACAGCTTGTTCCTGTATCTATTTTGTCCACGGAAATCCGCAGATGTATTCCGGCAGAAGATGAGATTAGTGATGATGCAAGTCCGGAGCTTAAGAGAATCCGTCGTGCTATGGGGCAGATTAATGATAAGGTTCATGCAACATTGTCTTCCATGGTGAATGGTTCACTCCGCACATATTTGCAGGATCCGATTATTACGATGCGTGGGGATCGTTACTGTATCCCGGTCAAGGCCGAATACCGTGGTCAGATCCCGGGAATGATCCATGACCAGTCATCAACAGGTTCTACTTTATTTATCGAGCCGATGGCAGTTGTAAAGCTGAATAATGATCTGAAAGAATTATATGGAAAGGAACAGGAAGAAATTCAGGTCATTCTTGCCAGGTTGAGTGCAGACGCAGCAGAATATGTTTCTGAAATCCGTACGGACTATGCAACATTGACAGAGCTTGACTTTATATTTGCAAGAGGAGCTCTTGCATTGGATATGAATGCCAGCAAACCGATGTTCAACCAGGAGAGAAGAATCCGTATCCGAGAGGGAAGACATCCGTTATTAGATAAGAAGAAAGTCGTTCCGATCAGTCTGACACTGGGCGAGGACTTTGATCTTCTGATTGTGACAGGACCGAACACCGGTGGTAAGACTGTGTCACTTAAGACAGTTGGATTATTCCAGCTCATGGGGCAGGCAGGTCTTCACATTCCGGCACTGGACCGTTCTGAACTGGGTGTATTCCGTGAAGTTTATGCAGATATCGGTGATGAGCAGAGTATTGAACAGAACTTAAGTACATTCTCATCACATATGACAAATGTGGTGTCATTTATCAAGCAGGTGGATGAAGATTCACTTGTACTTTTTGACGAGCTTGGAGCTGGAACTGACCCGACTGAGGGTGCGGCACTGGCAACAGCAATATTGAATCATTTGCATTGTCAGGGAATCCGTACTATGGCGACTACGCATTACAGTGAATTAAAGGTTTATGCCTTGTCCACACCAGGGGTAGAAAATGCGAGCTGTGAGTTCGACGTGGAGACACTTCGCCCGACGTATCGACTGCTTCTTGGAATCCCAGGAAAGAGTAATGCATTTGCAATTGCAGGAAAACTGGGACTTCCGGATTATATTATCGAGGAAGCAAAGACACATTTGACGGAGCAGGACGAATCTTTTGAGGACTTGCTGACAGATCTGGAGAGCAGCAGACGAACCATCGCGAAAGAACAGGAAGAGATTGCGGCTTACCGCCGTGAGCTGGAAGCTCTGAAGCAGGAGACGGCGCAGAAGAAAGAAAAGCTGGAAGAACAGCGTGACCGCATTTTACGAGAAGCGAATGAAAAAGCACATGCGATTCTGGCAGATGCCAAAGAGACAGCAGATGAGACAATGCGTAACTTTCATAAGTTTGGAAAGGCTAATGTTTCGGCAACGGAGATGGAAAAAGAGCGTGAGCGCCTGAGAAAGAAGATGGAGAAGACACGCGAGGGCATGACAGAGGAAGTGAAGAAGCCGAAGAAGCAGTATAAGCCATCTGATTTTAAATTAGGCGAGACGGTTAAAGTTCTGAGCATGAATCTGACCGGAACAGTGCATTCACTGCCAGATACAAAAGGCAACCTTATGGTTCAGATGGGAATTCTTAGCTCAAAAGTACACATTTCTGATCTGGAGATTGTTGATGAGAAGCCGGCATATCTGAAAAAGACTGCTGCAAGAACAAGCAAGGGTAAGGTGAAGATGGGCAAATCTTTGTCCGTAAGCCCGGAAATCAATCTGCTTGGAAAGACCGTTGACGAGGCGGTCGCAGAGCTGGATAAATATTTGGACGATGCGTCTCTGGCACATTTGACAAGTGTGCGCGTGGTACACGGAAAAGGAACCGGAGCTTTAAGAGCGGGCATCCACCAATATCTGAAACGTCAGAAACATGTGAAATCTTACAGATTAGGAGCATTTGGCGAAGGAGATGCCGGAGTGACGATTGTAGAACTGAAATAATTCAAAAATCAGGGAGAATAAATAATGGTTAATAAACAGAAAATTTTGATCGTGGATGACGATGAGGCAATTGCAGAGCTTGTATCTTTGTATCTTGCAAAAGAATGTTTTGACACGATGATGGTTCATGACGGGGAGAAGGCGCTTGTAGCATTCGACACCTATCACCCGAATCTGGTACTTTTAGATTTGATGCTTCCGGGTATTGACGGGTATCAGGTCTGTCGCGAGATCCGTGCGCGGGCAAATACACCGATTATCATGCTTTCCGCAAAAGGGGAGGTTTTTGATAAAGTACTTGGTCTGGAGCTTGGAGCCGATGATTATATTATGAAGCCATTTGATTCAAAAGAGCTTGTGGCGCGCGTAAAAGCAGTGCTCCGCCGTTATCAAGCAGTGCCGAAACCAGAGGTTCCTGCAGTAGATAAGGGAAAATGTGTGGAATACCCGGGAATCGAGATCAATCTGACGAATTATTCTGTTCTGGTCGATGGGCAGAATGTGGAGATGCCGCCGAAAGAGCTGGAGCTTCTTTACTTCCTGGCATCTTCGCCAAATCAGGTGTTTACAAGAGAGCAGCTTTTGGATCAAATCTGGGGATATGAGTATATTGGAGATACCCGTACTGTTGATGTGCATATTAAGCGTTTGCGCGAGAAAATCAAAGATCATAATGGCTGGAAACTTGCCACCGTATGGGGCATTGGATACAAGTTTGAAGTAAAGTAACAGATCAGGAAACCACATAGAAGAGGCATTGTATGAAAAGTACATTGTATTTAAAATTTATCATCATATATATGATTTTCGGGTTCATGAGTTTGTTCACAGTAGCAACGCTTACAAGAACATTGACAGAAGAACCTCTTGAACGGGATCTGGCTGCGGATGTTTATCAGGAAGCGAACCTGGTGGCAAATGAGTATCTGCCACATTATTTCCTTGGACAGATGGATGAAAGTGCTGTCCATACACAACTTGTTGGAATGGAAGCGCATCTGGACGGGGCAGTCTGGTTCGTAGACCGGGAAGGTAATATGATCACTTCCGCACATTCCGACGGATATCCGACAGCACCGACTGCGATTGAAGATTTTAACCCGGCAGAAATTGGCAGCGCAAAGTATGAAGTCGGAACATATCACGATTATTTTAAAGAAGATATGATCACAGTCATTGCACCGGTTGTACATGGATATTCCACACAAGGGTATCTGCTGATACACAAAAGCATGACTCAGATTGGACAATTACAGATTACATTAATGAATGCAGCGTATATCACACTTGCAGTCATCTATCTGTTGTCATTTTCCATTTTGCTTGGAATTCAGTTTATCGTGTACAGACCGCTCTGCAAGATAACCGAGGCAGCGAAACAATATGCGTCCGGTAATCTGGACTATGAGATTCCTGTGAACACAGAAGATGAGATTGGTTATCTGTCAGCATCGCTGAACTTCATGTCTTCCCAGCTTCGGGATATGGAGGATTATCAGAAGAAATTTGTGGCAAATGTGTCACATGATTTCCGCTCTCCTTTAACATCGATCAAAGGGTATGTAGAGGCAATTGCAGATGGGACAATCCCGCCGGAAATGCAGGGGAAATATCTGAATATCATTTTATTTGAGACAGAGAGACTGACCGATCTGACCAAGGATCTCCTTACGTTGAATGAATTCGATACGAAGAATTTATTACTGGATAAAGTTCCATTTGACATTCATGAAATGATTAAAAATGTGGCAGCCTCCTTTGAGGGACGTTGTACGCAGAAAAAGATTTCTATTGAGCTGGTCTTTGCCAGAAAGCATTTGAAAGTAGTAGCAGATAAGCGAAAGATTCAGCAAGTGCTCTACAATTTGCTTGATAATGCGATCAAATTCAGTGACCAGGATTCAATCATTACGATTGAAACGACCGAACGTGGGGATAAGATCTACACGTCGGTCAAAGATTATGGAATTGGAATTCCGAGAAATGCACTGAATAAGATCTGGGAGAGATTTTATAAATCCGATCTGTCCCGTGGAAAAGATAAAAAAGGAACTGGCCTTGGGCTTGCAATTGTCAAAGAGGCGATACAGGCTCACGGTGAAAATATTAATGTAGTCAGTACAGAAGGTGTCGGTACCGAGTTCATTTTCTCGTTGCCGAAGGCAGAGGGATAAGGTATACTGTAAATATCTTCTTTGTTGAATATAAGGTTTGTAAAGGAGCCTGCGTGTACGCATGAAAGATGAGAAAGAGCCATTAGAGCAAAAGCAGAACTCGGAAGAAGAGGAGTATTCTTTTTTACAGGAAATCATTAAAGATGAGGCAGGAGATCAGGCGAAGTGGAAACACGACGTCCTTAGAAGGATTCAGTTAGGATTAATATTCGGACTGGTGGCCTGCTTTACTTTTTTTGCGTGCAAACCGTGGGTGGAGAAGAGATTTGAAGAAAATCCGACGGAAGTAACAATTCCACAGGACGAACAGCAGGAAGAAGAGCAGACGCAGCAGGAAGAGGAACAAGTCCAGGAACAAAAAACCGTTCTGACAACAGAAACCTATCAGGAAATGCTGAATAATCTGAAGCAGGTGTCAGGAGAAGTGAGAAAAAGTGTTGTAGAGATTCAGGGCGCTGTTACAGAAGAGGAATTTTCGAAAGATCAGGAAGATCAGGAAAAGAGTATTTCCGGAATGATCGTGGCAGATAATGGTCAGGAACTTCTGATTCTCGCAGGAGAGCTTCCGGTAAAAGACGCGAAGATCATCCGTGTTACATTTTCTGGAGACAGTCAGTGCGATGCCATCTTGAAGAGCCGGGATGCAGGGCTGGGACTGTGTGTTTATGCAGTTCAGAGAAAGAATATTGCGGATGATGTATGGGCACAGATTGAGACAGCGACACTTGGCGGCTCAAAAGTTGTATCCGAAGGCGATACAGTTATTGCTGTCGGGAAATTGTATGGCTGTGATACGATTGCCGGATATGGTGTAATCGAGTCTGGCGAAAATTATCTGGATAAGGCAGATGGACAGTATCAGACCATTTATACGGATGTGGCAGGAGATATTTCCGGAAGCGGAGTTCTTGTGAATATCCGTGGAGAGGTGATTGGAATTATCAACACTTCTGTCAGAACAGATAATCAGACAAATAAGATTTCCGGATATGGAATTTCTGATATCAAAGATGTGATAGAATTACTTTCTAATGGGAAAAATGTACCATATCTTGGAGTGTCCGGTGTAGAGGTAAGCAGCGAGATGCAGGGACAGGGAATTCCACAAGGTGTTTATGTGAAAGAAGTCGATGCAGGATCTCCGGCTATGGCAGCAGGCATTCAGAGTGGTGATATCATTACCAATATTGCAGATACAGATATCATCAATCTTCTTGGTTATCATAATACGCTTATGAAGCAAAATGTGGGAGATAAAATTCTTGTTCGTGGAAAACGTCAGGGAACCGGAGGAGAATATGTGGATATTGACTTTGGAGTCACAGTTGGGTATAAACAGTAAGGAATATTATGCGAAACCATGATGGTGTGTTGCAACAATAACAGAAAAAAGTGAACAAATGTCAGCGGAAGCTGACTGATATAAAATTAAGAAAAGAAAGGCACGAATTATGAGATATATTGATACTCTTGTAGAAGGAGAAACAATTCGAAATATATATTTATGTAAAGGAAAGAGATCCGCAGAGACGCGGAATGGAAAGCCGTATGACAATCTGATACTTCAGGATAAGACAGGAACTCTGGACGGAAAAGTCTGGGATCCGAATTCCAATGGAATTGCTGATTATGATGAGAAAGATTTCATTGAAGTATTCGGAGATGTCATCAGTTATAATAACAATCTTCAATTGAACATCCGCCAGATCAGAAAAGCACAGGAAGGCGAATACATACCTGCAGATTATATGCCTTCGACAGAAAAAAGCGTAGATGGGATGTACGAAGAACTGCTTTCCTACGGAAGACAGATCAGCAATCCGTATCTGCGTGGAGTGATCGAGTATTATTTTGAAAAAGACGAGAAATTCATTCGCACATTCAAAGGACATTCCGCAGCAAAGAGTGTACACCACGGATTTGCCGGAGGACTCTTGGAGCACACATTGAGTGTTGTGAAATTCTGCGAGTATATGGTTGGACAGTATGATATTCTCAATAAAGACCTGCTTTACACAGCAGCTATGTGCCACGATATCGGAAAGACAATTGAGTTGTCACCATTCCCGGAAAATGATTACACAGACGATGGACAGCTTCTTGGTCATATCATTATCGGAATCGAGATGATCGATGATGCAATCCGCGAGATTCCGGAATTCCCAAAACAGCTTGCAAGCGAGCTGAAACACTGCATCGTGGCACACCACGGAGAGTTAGAATACGGGTCCCCGAAAAAACCGGCACTGGCAGAAGCCATGGCACTAAATCTTGCCGACAACGCAGACGCCAAGATGCAGACATTAAAAGAAATATTCAAAGACAAAAAAGCCGGAGAGTGGCTTGGATATAACAGATTGTTCGAGTCAAACTTAAGAAAAACAACAATATAGTAATGTAATGGGGACGTAGCAAAACGTAAAAATACTACGTCCCCACCAGTGATTAAGGGTGTCCCTTTTTGTAAAAAGGGGTGCCCCAATTCTTATTATGAGGTATGAATATGCAGAAAAATGATTTGGTTACAGTGGCAATTGAAGATATTGGTGTCGGGGGAGAAGGCATTGGTAAAGTAGATGGGTATACTTTATTTATAAAAGATGCGATTATCGGTGATGTGGTTGAAGCCAAGATTGTGAAGGCAAAGAAGAACTACGGTTATGCAAGACTTATGAATATTGTTACGCCATCTGAAAATCGTGTAGAAAAGCCAGCGTGTCCGATGGCAAGAAGATGTGGTGGCTGCCAGATTCAGGAGATGAAGTATGGAGCCCAGCTTGCATTTAAAGAAGGAAAAGTCCGTGGTAATCTGGAACGGATCGGAGAAGTTCCGACAGAACTTCTTGACAAAGTTATGCAGCCTATTGTTGGCATGGAAGAGCCATTTCATTATCGAAATAAAGCGCAGTTCCCAATTGGAACAGACAAAGAAGGACACATCATCACTGGATTTTACGCAGGAAGAACCCACAGCATCATTCCGAATACAGACTGTGCACTGGGCGTAGCGGTCAATCAGAAAATTCTCGAGATTATTCTGCATTTTATGGAGAATAATCACATTTCTGCATACGACGAGGAGAAGCATAAGGGGCTGGTGCGTCATGTTCTCATCCGTTATGGATTCAAAACTGATGAAATCATGGTTTGTCTTGTGATTAATGGGGAAAAACTGCCACACGCAGAAAAACTTGTGGATAAATTATGTAAAATCTCAGGAATGACAAGCATCACAATCAGTGTGAACAAGGCAAAAACCAATGTCATCATGGGAAATGAAATAAAACTGCTCTGGGGGCAGACGTACATCACGGATTATATTGGAAATGTAAAATATCAGATTTCCCCGCTTTCATTTTACCAGGTCAATCCGGTACAAACTGAGAAATTGTATGGACTGGCGCTTGATTATGCAGATTTAAATGGAAATGAGACGGTGTGGGATCTCTACTGTGGAATCGGAACCATTTCCCTGTTCCTTGCTCAGAATGCAAAGCAGGTATATGGAGTGGAAATCGTACCGCAGGCCATTGACGATGCAAGGAATAATGCGAAGATCAATGATATTACGAATGCGGAATTCTATGTAGGCAAGGCAGAGGAAGTTCTGCCGGAATATTACCGTGAATATCAGGAAAGCCACGGTGGCGAAACGGCTCACGCAGATGTGATCGTTGTGGATCCGCCACGCAAAGGCTGCGAGGAATCATTGCTACAGACCATTGTAGACATGCAGCCAGAAAAAGTTGTATATGTTAGCTGCGACAGTGCAACATTGGCAAGAGATGTTAAGTTCCTAAGAGAAAATGGATATGAACTAAAAAAAATCACGCCAGTTGATCAATTCCCGAACACGGTGCATGTGGAAGTCGTGTGTTGTCTACATCGAGCGAATTCGTAGAAACCCTTAGATTCAGGCACTTTGCGAGATATATGAGTTTCACACCAACAGGCAAACAGGGCAAGAAAAAGCAGATTAGGAATGGCATCGAAGTGTCAGTAGTATTGCATCTGGTATGAGGAAACACATTCGGATAGAATTAACGTTTTTTATTCAATAGCATAGAGAAAAACCGAAAGGACGCTTGTTTTCAGAACTTCTGGAAGATGAGTGTCCTTTTCTTTTATTCAAATATTGAAAAATGCACCGACAGTAGATTTTTAGGTGTTTTTGGAGAGAAAACAGTAAATGTTCTGAAAGTCAATTTGATGTTGGACGGTATCCTGTAACTAGCATTCTCAAAAGATGAGCAAAAGATTTCAGACTTCTGCTCATCTTTACACAATCTTAATTTCAAAACAAACTTACTTACGCCCATTTAATACAAATAAAGATAGAATAAAGGAAATATAAAAAAGAAATTAAGATTATGGGGATATAGTTATGCAACAGGCAAACAGATCAAGACATCGACATATAACATCATTTCAAGTGATTAGTTTAGGGTTTTTATCCGTGATTCTCTTAGGCAGTCTGCTTTTGATGCTGCCGATTGCTACAAAAAGCGGTCAGTGTACTTCCTTTTTGGATGCTTTGTTTACCGCAACTTCTGCGGTTTGTGTGACGGGACTGGTTGTTAATGATACGGCAACCTACTGGTCTTTATTTGGCCAAGGAGTTATTTTATTGCTGATTCAAATCGGAGGTATGGGAATTATTACGATTGCTATTGCGATTGCTGTTGTTTCCGGACGCAAAATTGGGTTGATGCAGCGAAGTACCATGCAAGAGGCAATTTCGGCCCCAACGGTGGGTGGTATTGTGCGGAGAACGCAATTTATTATTCGGACTACTATTCTTATCGAAATCATTGGTGCGGTTCTTTTAGCCCCTGTTTTTTGCAGGGACTTTGGGTTTTGGAAAGGAATATGGTATTCGCTGTTCCATTCTATTTCTGCTTTTTGCAATGCAGGATTTGATCTAATCGGTATAAGAACCCCTTTTTCCTCGTTGACCTCTTATTCTGTACAGCCGCTTGTAAATCTTGTAATTATGATGCTGATTATTGCAGGAGGTATTGGATTCCTTACCTGGGAGGATATAAAGAATCATAAATGGCATTTTAAAAAATACCGGATGCAAAGCAAGGTGATTTTTATGGTAACAGGAATATTGATATTCTTACCGGCTCTTTACTTTTTTTATTTTGAGTTTTCAAATGTACCTCTTACAGAAAGAGTAGGGGTTTCTTTGTTTCAATCCGTTACGCCGAGAACAGCAGGATTCAATACGGCAGATTTGACTTTACTCAGTGAAGTTGGGCAAATGCTTATTATTATGCTGATGCTCATCGGTGGCTCGCCTGGTTCCACTGCAGGTGGTATGAAAACGACAACTCTTGCAGTTCTCGTTTCATCGGCATTATCTGTATTTAGAAAAAAGGAACACACCCATTTTTTCGGCAGACAAATTCCGGATGGCACTATCAGAAATGCAGCTACGATTTTTTTGATGTATATCGTTTTATTCCTTGTCGGAGGAATGGTAATTTGCAGAACAGAAGATATTCCACTTATGACCGCTTTGTTTGAGACGGCGTCGGCAATCGGGACGGTAGGGTTATCGTTGGGAATAACTCCTGACCTGGGGCTTGTTTCCCATATAATCTTGATTTGCCTGATGTTTTTTGGCAGAGTGGGAGGATTGACCTTGATTTTTGCTACCATTTCTGAAAAAAAGCCTAACGGTTCAAAATATCCTCAGGAAAAAATTACAGTAGGTTAAGGAGAATAAAAAAATGAAATCAATATTACTTATTGGTCTGGGAAGATTCGGACGGCACATTGCTATAAAATTAGATGAATTGCATCATCATGTGATGGCGGTAGATAAAGAAGATACTCGAGTTGATGCTGTACTTCCCTTTGTAACTAACGCTCAGATTGGGGATGCGACGAATGAGGATTTTTTAAGTTCGCTTGGTGTTGGAAATTTTGATGTTTGTATTGTGGCTATCGGAGATAACTTTCAGAGTTCATTGGAAGTAACGTGCCTTTTGAAGGAACTCGGTGCAAGAATGGTGGTGTCTCGTGCCGCTCGTGATGTTCATGCAAAATTTCTTTTACGAAACGGCGCAGATGAAATTGTTTATCCCGAAAGGCAGCTTGCCGATTGGGTTGCGATCCGTTATAGTGCTGATCATATTTTCGATTACATAGAACTAGATGAAGAACATGCAATCTTTGAAATATCTATACCGAGAGAATGGATAGGAAAAACAATCGGTCAGTTGGATATACGAAAAAAATATAACATCAATATTATGGCGCTGAAAACAAATGATATTATGAATTTGAAAATAAGTTCCGATACGCAGTTGTTAAAGGACAGTACCATGCTTGTTCTTGGGGAGACGAAACATATTCAAAAATGTTTTCATATTTAATTTTTGAAAGAAGTTGGTGATATGAAAGATTTTGTTTTACTTATAGTGGTATTGGTAGCATTTATTTATGGTTATTTTCTTATGGAAAAGCTGGATAAATTTCTCAAGGAAAATCAATCTCAAAAACTTATTTCAGATTCTAAGCTCAGGATTGGATTTGAAACACCTGCAATCATAGATTCTATTGCAGATCTATTAGAACAATTTTCAAGCGAATACCCAAACTATGAGCTGAACATGTTCTACGGTTCTGTAAGTGAAATAATAAATGGGCTGGAAAATAATAAACTTGATTTTGGCTTTATCATAGAAAATTCCAACGATATTTTGAAAGATGAGTATTGTTCCTTATCCTTTCAAATAAAGCAAAGTGTCATTACTCCAGGCTCTATAGACATTGCGGTACATCCCATCAACACGATTGAGAAACCAGCGAGAGTGATATGGCAAAATGACATTAATTGTATGAAGGGTCTATTTGTCGGAAAATTGCGTGATTTTTCGGAGCGTTTTCTGCTTTCGGCTATACGCCCGAATGGAAAAAAAGAAGAAAAGGTGGTATAATCTTTATGCGATTTTAATGTCAGTGCTAAAATGCTTTTCTGAAATTTACGTATTATTCTATATAATGTTTTTGTACAAGGAGATAACCGTATGAGTGAAAGCAGACACAATCCGGATCAGTTATTAAAGGAAATCCAAGCTGATGAAGAAAAACGTAATAAAGGACATTTGAAAATCTTTTTCGGATATGCAGCTGGTGTGGGTAAAACCTACGCCATGTTAGAAGCAGCTCATATGGAAAAACAGCAGGGAATTGACGTGGTAGCCGGTTATGTAGAACCCCACGCACGTCCCAAAACAGCAGCTCTTTTGAATGGCTTAGAAGTTCTTCCTACAAGAGAAGTTTTTTATAATGGTATGATACTGGATGAATTCGACATTGGCATGGCGTTGAAAAGAAAACCACAGCTTATCCTTGTAGATGAACTTGCGCATACGAATGCCGAAGGATGCCGTCATGCAAAACGGTATCAGGACATTAAGGAACTTTTGAATGCAGGGATTGATGTCTATACGACTGTCAATGTTCAGCATATTGAAAGCCTTTGTGATACAGTTGCATCCATTACGGAAATTGTTGTACGGGAACGCATCCCGGATTCTATTTTTGATAATGCAGATCAGGTTGAATTAATAGATATTGAACCACAGGATTTGATCAACCGTTTGAATACAGGAAATGTATACAGACAGACACAGGAAAAACAGGCAGTAGAAAATTTTTATACAATAGAAAATTTGACAGCTCTCCGGGAGATTTCACTGCGGCGATGTGCGGACCGGGTGAATATCCTCACAGAAAATACCCGCATAAAAAATCATGGAGATTATCACACAGGCGAACATATTCTTGTATGTCTATCTTCTTCTCCATCCAATGCGAAAATTATCCGTACCGCCGCAAAAATGGCTTCTGCTTTTAAAGGGGAGTTTACGGCTCTATTTGTAGAAACTCCAGATTTTTCGGTGATGAGCGAGGAAAATGTAAAACGCCTGCGTTCAAATATTTGTCTTGCTGAGCAGCTTGGGGCAAAAATAGAAACAGTTTACGGAGAAGATGTTCCGTTTCAGATTGCGGAATTTACTCGTTTGTCCGGTGTGTCAAAGATTGTGATCGGACGTAATTCGGCTACAAAACGGCATTTGCTCAGCAAACCGACCCTGACAGAAAAATTGATTGATTATGCCCCTAACCTGGATGTGCATATTATTCCGGATACGGTTTCTAATGCGGCAGTGTATCAGTTAAGAGGGGGCAGGAAAAAGAATCATATCGTATTCTCTGTCACTGATACATTAAAATCTACTGCGATTCTGATTTTATCCAGTTTAGTCGGAATGATTTTCCAGAAATTTGGATTTGACGAAGCAAATATCATTACTGTTTTTGTTTTAGGTGTTCTTGTCACCGCTGTCATCACGAAACATCAGATATACAGCTTAATTTCCTCGATTGTAAGTGTTTTGGTCTTTAATTTCCTGTTTACGGAACCTCAATTTACCTTGCAGGCGTATGATCATGGTTATCCTGTTACCTTTATTATCATGTTGTTGGCGGCATTTTTAACCGGTTCTCTTGCTATACGGATTAAAAACCAAGCAAAACAGGCGGCACAATCTGCTTACCGTACCAAAGTGTTATTTGATACAAACCAGCTATTGCAACAGGCAAAAGATAAAAATGAAATTGTATCTGCAACTTCAAATCAGCTCATTAAACTCTTGAGAAAAGATATCGTTTTTTATTTAGCTGATGGAGAAGTGTTGGATACGCCGCATATTTTTTCTGTAACTGAAGAAAATTTGGAATCGTGTATTTCCGAAAATGAAAAGGCCGTTGCCGGCTGGGTATTGAAAAACAATAAACGTGCCGGAGCTACAACAGGAACGCTTTCCAATGCAAAATGCCTGTACCTTGCTGTTCGTAGCAGCAGTATGGTATATGGAGTTATTGGAATCGTGATGGGGGAAATACCTCTTGATCCATTTGAAAACAGTATTCTACTATCCATTCTCGGAGAATGTGCCCTGGCTTTGGAAAATGAGAAAAATGCCCGTGAGAAACAGGAGGCGGCCATTCTTGCAAAAAATGAACAGTTGCGAGCGAACCTGCTGCGTGCTATTTCACATGATTTGAGGACACCGCTGACATCCATTTCCGGTAATGCCAGCAATCTTTTGTCCAACGGCGATTCCTTTGATAATGATACAAAAAAGCAGCTGTACATGGATATTTATGATGATTCCATGTGGCTGATTAACCTTGTAGAAAACTTGCTGGCTGTAACCCGGATTGAAGAAGGACGGTTGAATCTCCGTATAATGGAAGATTTGATGGATGACGTGATCACAGAAGCGTTACATCATATTAACCGAAAGAGTGAAGAACATCATATTTCCGTTGAAAGCAAAGAAGAATTTCTTCTTGCAAAAATGGATGCAAAGCTTATTGTTCAGGTAATCATCAATATTGTTGATAATGCTATCAAATATACACCTAAAAACTCTCATATTGTTATTCGGACAGAAAAGCGGGGAAAACAAGCAATCGTATCTATATCGGATGATGGGAACGGAATTGCTGACGAAATAAAGCCACGGATATTCGACATGTTCTATAGCGGTGCAAATCAAATTGCAGACAGCCGCCGAAGTTTAGGACTCGGATTATCTTTGTGCAAGTCCATTATTAACGCCCACGGCGGAGAACTTACTGTTTCAGATAATCTGCCGCACGGAACAGTATTTACATTTACATTACCGGCAGGGGAGGTCAAAGTATATGAATAAGTCACTAATATTAGTTGTAGAAGATGACACATCTGTCAGAAATTTAATTACAACAACCTTAAAAACGCACGAATACCGATATCTGACGGCACCCGATGGTCAATCGGCAATTTTAGAAACATCTTCACACAATCCTGACATTGTTCTACTTGATTTAGGACTTCCTGATATAGACGGTGTTGAGATTATTAAAAAAATCCGTACTTGGTCAAATATGCCAATTATCGTAATCAGTGCTCGCAGTGAAGATACCGATAAAATTGATGCGTTGGATGCTGGCGCAGATGATTATTTAACAAAGCCATTTTCTGTTGAGGAACTGCTTGCCAGACTACGAGTCACGCAAAGAAGGTTATCGATGATGCAAAAAGTATCCCCTGCCGAAGCGGTTGTTTTTGTAAACGGAAAACTTCGTGTAGATTATGCTGCAGGTTGTGCTTATTTGAATGAAGAAGAGTTGCATTTAACACCTATTGAATATAAGTTGCTTTGCCTGTTGACAAGAAATATAGGGAAAGTTCTGACCCATACTTTCCTTACGCAAAGCATTTGGGGAAGTAGTTGGGATAATGATATTGCTTCCCTTCGTGTGTTTATGGCAACACTTCGTAAAAAAATCGAGAAAGAACCAAACTCTCCACAATATATCCAAACACACATTGGCGTGGGGTATCGGATGCTGAAAGTTGATTGAACTTCACAACACCATACTATACCGTTTCAGAATCCTCATACATAACTTCGGATAAAAGATTTGCAAACGCACTGTTGAAAAAGATACAGAACAGTTTTGGAAAAGTATCTGGTGTATATATTAAGTGTATACAAAAACATGCGCATTCTTTTAAAGTCGTCTATAAATCTTAAATTCCTCAAGAAAGGAGGAAAATCATGAAAAAAGAGTATTGGGCGTTATTAGTTTTTGTGTTAATAATAGTATTGCAGTGGATTGGATTAGGATTTCATGGTCAAATAAGGTTTATTTTTTTGATAATTATATTAGTTCTAATTGTTTTATTTGCAATATTATTGCGAAAATAGCAAAAGTGATTTGTGAATAGTGAGGTAAAGGAACAAGGTGAAGCCGATACACTTAGGGCAGTCCTTTACGGAACGGACACAGCCAGTCAATGCACAGTCTGATCCGGGTGTGGTTTTTAAATCCTTTTCGGCGTCCCAGCAGTCAATCCTATCTCCTTATTGTTCAATCAATTATTTGCGACAAAAATTAGAAGCATTTCAATCCGTTCACCATGTCACTTTTATTTTGTGTTATACTGTTTTCCAGTGTTTTCAGAGAATTTAATAACAAAATATAACAGTTATTAAATTTCTTAAAACAGGTGAAATCTCAATCGTGATTGACAGAGGTAATGAAATGTTTGAAGAATTAGGAATTATGTAATGAACTAGGTCTTGACGAAGAGGAGAAATAGTTAACAAAGAGAGGTGCACATGCTATGCCAGGTATACTCGTGGTTGAAGATGATGAAAATTTAAATCGTGGAATTACATTTTCACTGAAAAAATCCGGATATGAGGTTTTTTCAGCAGAATCAGTGAAAAAAGCGAAAAGAATTGCAAGTGATAATAATGTGGATGTTACCATTTGTGATGTGAATCTTCCGGATGGGAATGGACTGGAATTTGTAAGGTGGATGAGATGCAATTATAATACATACATTATTTGTCTTACAGCACTAGATCAGGAGATGGATCAGGTTATGGGATATGAAGCAGGGGCAGATGATTATATTACAAAGCCGTTTAGTCTTTCGGTACTTCTTTTGAAAATAGAAGCACATTTCCGCCGCAGACAGGAGAAAACGGAAGCCGGAAAGATGATTTCGGGAGATATCGTATTTATCGCAGGAGAAATGAAAGTCCTGATAAAGAGTCGTGAAATCAGTCTGACAAAAACGGAGTTGAAAATGCTGACTTTTTTTCTTCAGAATCCGAAACAGATTCTTTCAAAAACACAAATATTGGAAAATGTGTTTGATCTGGAAGGGGATTTTGTGGATGAAAATACAATCGCTGTCAATATCAGAAGGCTCCGTGAGAAAATTGAAGACAATCCGGCTGCACCGGTCTATATAAAGAATATCAGAGGTCTTGGGTATATATGGAATCAGGAGGTAAGGCAGTGACAAAGAGATATCGCAAGAAGATCACAGCAGTGCTCTCCTTGGTATTACCTGTCATATTATTGTTTGCAATATTAAATTGCTTTACCACGTATGTGTTTTATGAAGATTATAAATATAAAATGAATCTTATGACAGAGATTGCTGCAAAGGAAGAATTTTCCGGGCTGGATGCTGTTTCGGAATTGCTTAAGGATAAGGATATTGAAACCAACGAACAGGGAAGGCGATTATTGGAGCAATATGGATACTGGGGGAATAAAGGGAATGCATTTTATTCGCAATTCCGGCATCAGGTTATGGTGACCGGTGCTGTAAGTACTGTGATATGCGTGCTTCTTTTGACTTTTTTACTTTATTGGAAGAAAAAAGAAGATGCGTGTCATCAGAAAATTTTAGACCAGTTGGAAGAAATTCTGATCAGATTCCGTGAAAATAAATTTGATGATTTACTGAAAACGGAAAATCATGCAGAACTGGAAAAATTGAATGACCAGCTTGAAGCAATCGGACATCATATTCAGTTGATAAAGGAAGAAGCAAGGGCAGAAAAGGAGAACACGAAAGAAATGGTTTCTGATATTTCTCACCAGTTAAAGACACCGGTTGCAGCTTTGGATACATGTTTTAGTGTGCTGATGCAGAATGACTTAAGTGCCACAGAACAGGAGGAGTTTCGTATCCGTTGTCGGAGTGCTCTGGATGGACTGGAGACATTATTGCAGTCGCTTCTTGAAATATCCAAGATGGAAACTGGACTGATTCAGATTAATAAGAAAAAACTTCCGCTTATGGATACTGTCATATCTGCTGTGAACTGTACTTATCCTAAAGCGGATGAGAAAGAAATTGAATTCGTTTTTGACTATGCAAAAGAGCTGGAAACATGCATGGTTATGCAGGATAAAAGATGGCTTGGTGAAGCTGTGATTAACGTTCTGGATAATGCAATCAAGTACAGCCCGGATGGTTCAAAAATATTTATCCGTTTACAAAAAAGAAACGATCTTGTAAGAATGGAAATTGAGGATCAGGGAATTGGTATTCCGCAGAATGAGTATCACAAAATTTTTCAACGATTTTACAGAGGAAGTTCCAAGGAGGTCATGGAAAAGAGTGGTACAGGAATCGGGCTTTTTCTATCGAGAGAAATTATCGAAAAACACGCAGGTACGATTACGGTAACCTCCGGCAAAAAGAAAAAAGGAAGCACGTTTGTGATTCAATTACCATATGTTGGTTAAATTTTAAGTGAGCAGAAATCTTACAATTCTGTAAGATTTCTGCTCGTTTTTTGAAAGTGAAATGAAAGATTGTCCTGATACAATTTGGATGTAGGTTGAAAAATGACCAAATATATAAACAGGCAAAGAAAGAGTGCTGAAAAGGTACGCTTTACAGAATTAAAAAGGAGGCAACACATGAGTGTGATATTAGAAACCAAGCAGCTTTGTAAGTTTTATGGTGCAGGTGAGAATCAGGTCAAAGCGGTCAATCAGGTGGACATTCAGATTGAGCAGGGAGAATTTGTCGCAATTGTTGGAAAGTCAGGTTCCGGTAAAAGTACATTACTTCATATGCTTGGAGGGCTAGACACCCCGACAAAAGGCAGTGTTACTTTAGCAGGGAAAGATTTATACAGGATGAAGGAAGATGCCCTTGCTGTTTTCCGCAGAAGAAAAATCGGATTTGTTTTTCAGGCATTTAATCTGGTTTCATCTGTTAATGTCTGGGAAAATATTGTACTGCCACTGGGGCTGGATGGAAGAAAAGTGGATGAAGCGTATGTAAATGATATTATTGCAACTCTGGGGATTGAAAACCGGATTTATAATCTGCCAAATCAGTTATCCGGAGGACAGCAGCAGAGAGTAGCAATTGCAAGAGCACTGGTGAATCGTCCGGAAATTATATTTGCAGATGAGCCGACAGGAAATCTTGATTCTAAGACCAGTGATGAGGTAATCGCCCTGCTTAAGATGACAGCAAAAAAATATGGACAGACAATTGTAATGATTACCCATGATGACGAAATTGCACAGGTCGCTGATCGTATTCTGGTAATTGAGGATGGACAGGTGGTGGATTTTAGATGAAGACAATAAGCAGGATTGCATATAGCAATGACAAAAAGAACAAGACAAGAAGTATACTGATTATGATGTCCATCTGTCTGACCACGATGCTGCTTGTTATCATCAGTACTGTGGGAAATGGGGTAATTCATTTACAGAAAAGTCAGGCGGCAGGATCATATGGAAGCAATTATGGTCTGTTTGTTTCCGCAGACGGATCTCAGTTAAAAGAAGTAAACCGCCGTGCGGAAATAGATGCTACAGGCACTATGTGCACCGAAGGTATCATAAAAGGCAATGAAAAAGGCGGGTTTGTCTGCATGGATGAGACTGCAAGAAAAATGCTTCCTTATAATAAAGAATATGAGTTGAAGGAAGGAAAGTATCCGGAAAAAATGCAGGAAATTGCCGCAGGAAGAGCATTTTTTAGTGAAATGGGATATGATGATGTAAAGGTCGGAGATACGGTTACACTGGATTACCGCGCAGGGATGCAGTCAGAATATAAGCCGGAAGAATTTGTTGTCAGCGGAATCCTATATGATCGGGATGAGTATACCATCGAGGCATCTTATGTTGCTTTCGGGTCACAGGAGTTTTATGATGAGCACGTCGCAGAGAATGACAGACAGTATAATATTTATTTTACTTTAAATGATTCTGCAAATGTATCTATGAATAATATTGATTCGGTTATAAAGCAGATTGCAGCAGCTTGTGGGATTGAAGAAAAAAACGTTATAGTCAATGATCTCTATTTGCAATGGGTCTTGCAGCCGAGTTATGAAACGATTGCGGTATGCGGGGTTTTGATTCTTGCAATTGTACTTTTCTCTGTTGTGGTCATTTATAATATTTTTCAGGTCGGTATTGCCAACAAGATACAGGAGTATGGAAAAATCAAGGCTCTGGGAGCGACAAAAAAGCAGATGAAACAACTGATCTTCAGAGAGGGCATTTTTTTGACATTTTTTTCAATACCAGTTGGATTGCTTTTTGGCTTTCTGATTGCAAAATGCGGTTTTAACTGGCTGGTAGAACAGGGGAACCTTGTATCAACCGGAACTGGCTCTATGGGAGTTCAAAATCAGCAGGTGCCTCTGTTTTCCCTGCCTGTTATGCTTCTCTGTATTTTCGTATCATTTCTTACCGTTGCTTTGGCACTGCGTAAACCAATGAAAATTGTTTCACGGATTTCACCTATCGAAGCAACACGGTATTTAGAAAATGCAGAAACACAAAAAAAAGGAAAACGAAATGGCAGAAAAAATGTCACCGTGTTTTCTATGGCAATGGCAAATGTAACGGGTAATCCCAAAAGAACTATTGGTACTATCCTCACAATGGGTTTTTCTTGCGTATTGTTTGTGATTATCTCTAATTATGTGGGAAATATTGACACGGAGCATGAAGCACGTCTTTCCGTTAATCATGGACAATTTGAACTGCAGCTTGACTATTCTGCTGAGTATGATGAAAGATATCCGGAGAATAATCTGGATACGATTCTGACGGATGATCCATTGAATGATTCGCTGATTGAAGAAATCAAAAGCATTCCGGGAGTAACAGATGTCATGACGAGAGAGATTGTCTCTGTAAATCTGAACGGAACAAGATTTCCGGCTGATATTGTGAGTAAAAAGGATTTTGATTTTATGCGCCAAGAAGGGGATATTGGCTCTATGGACTATGATCAGGCGGTAAAGAATGGTGATATTTTCTTTGGCTGGTCAACGTGGATGGAACAAGATGGATATGCTCCGGGTGAATCCATTGCATTTGACTTTGAGAATGGAAGTGGAACCTATACCTATCAGGGAAAGATTGCAGGATCTTTTGTAAGTGCGGACACTTATCTTGTCATTCCGGAAGGTGTATATCGTTCCATGAATCCGAGAGGAACAGCCTATGGCTATCTGTGGGTGGACTGTGATAAAAAAGATGTGGCATCTGTAGAACAAAGTCTGAATACTTTGATTTCTAATACTTCGCATATAAAAATGGATACTTATCATGCGCAGTTACAATCTGCCGAATTTGCAAGCAGCATGATGAAGCTTGGCTGTTATCTGTTTATGGCTATTGTAGGACTCATCGGGTTTATGAATATGGCGAATACCATGATCATGAATATTACGACAAAAAAGCAGGAATATGGTATATTACAGGCTGTGGGTATGACAAATAAACAATTAAATTTATGCCTGCAGTTACAGGGACTGATTTTTACGGTTGGTACCATATGCGTAGCTTTGATCATTGGTCTGCCGCTCGGCTATGCACTTTTTTCCTATGCAAAACATAATGGAATATTTGGAATGAATATCTATCATGTTCCAATCGTACCAATTTTTATTATGATTTTTTTGGTCGTCCTGTTGCAGATTGTACTTTCCTGCGTTTTAAGCAGTAATCTGAAAAAGGAAACGCTGGTTGAAAGAATAAGGTATCAGGGATAGCAAGTAATATGTAATGAACTAGGTCTTAACGAAGAGGAGAAATTAATTTTTGACAGATAAGTTTTTTGAAAACTGTCGTTTGGTAAAATCTATTCCATTTTTAAAAGCCTTGCGATAAAATATGTTCTGTGAATCATTCACAGGATTGTATTTTGAGGAGGCTTCATTCATGGTGAGTGAAGTCTCTTTTATTTTGCATTGTATAATGGAACAAGTGTTGGTTGAACAGAGGTTGGAATGATGATAAGATTTAGTTGGGACAATAGTGAACACATGTGTTCACATTTCATAACTAAGAAGTAATGGATTGGAGAGGTGCTTATGGCAGATAAAATTGGAACCGATGAATATGGGGAAATACTTATATATCAGACTGATGATGGGCAGACAAATATAGAAGTTAAAATAGAAGATGATACAGTGTGGCTGACACAACAGCAGCTTACTGAATTATATCAATGCAGTAAATCAAATATAAGTGAACATATAAAGCATATATTTGAAGAAGGAGAATTGGATAAGGATGCAGTTGTTCGGAAATTCCGAACAACTGCAGATGATGGAAAAACATATAATGTTACTTATTACAATTTAGATATGATTATCTCTCTTGGATACCGTATTAAATCAGTGATTGCAACAAGATTCAGGCAGTGGGCAACAAAGCGGTTAAAAGAATATATGATTAAGGGATTTACGATAGATGACGAGCGACTGAAAGGTAATGGTGGAGGAAATTACTGGAAAGAATTACTGGATAGAATCAGGGATATAAGATCTTCAGAAAAGGTCTTGTATCGTCAGGTTCTTGATTTGTATGCTACGAGTGTAGATTACAATCCTCATAGCGAAGAGTCTGTTAGATTCTTTAAAATTGTTCAGAATAAACTTCACTATGCAGCACATGGTCATACTGCGGCAGAGGTTATATATCAACGTGCTGATGCACAAAAACCATTTATGGGACTTACTTCATTTTCAGGTGAATTACCAGCATTAAAAGATATAGGAATTGCAAAAAATTATCTGGATGAGAGTGAACTAAAAGTATTAAATAATCTTGTATCTGGTTATTTTGATTTGGCAGAAATTAATGCAATTGAACATAAACCTATGTACATGGATGATTATGTAAAGCAATTGGATAGTGTTTTGTCATCAGGAAACAGAAAGCTTTTAACTGGTTCCGGTTCTGTAAGTCATAAACAGGCATTGGAGAAAGCAAAGTCAGAATACAGAAAATATCAGGAGATTACTTTGACACCAGTCGAAAAAGCATATCTTGAAAGCATTAAAGAGGTTTCCAAGGAAGTAAAAAGGAGATAACATCTGATGAGAAAACAGCAGAAATGTTACATATATACAAGAGTTTCCACTTCCATGCAGGTAGAAGGCTACAGTCTTGATGCACAAAAGGACAAGCTTAGAAAATACGTAAGCAGATAGGAAGCAACATTGATACCTCGGAGCTTGACAGGGAATATGATGGATTAAAAGACAGACTGAGCCAGACAACCGGGGCGAAAAACAGGCTTGCTGACCAGATGGATCATTTATCCGTATCGGATAAGAATTATGATAAAAAATATAATGACATGCAGGAACGTCTGGACAAGCTGTATGATAAATTTACAGATCTGGAAAAGAAGACATTTTTGAAGAGCTTCCTGTCGGATGTGTTTATCTATGAGGAAGAGCAAAAGGATGGCAGAATATTAAAAGGTCTCCGGTTTAAATTTCCGATATATATGAATGGCAGAAATGTATTGGGCGTGGATTGGGATAATGAAAGCACAGATGAGACGGTTGTTCGTCCTAATTAAAATAAAAGCAGGATGAATGCAGAGGGTATTTTTGAATTTACAGATAAAGAAAAAGTGCGGAGTTGAGGTTGGAAAAATACTTTTTTACAAAGGAGAAAAATTAAATGAATATTACAGTATATCTTGGCGCAAATGAAGGTAACAATCCGTCGTTAAAAAGGGCAGTCAAAGAACTGGGAACCTGGATCGGACAAAGTGGCAACGCACTTATTTACGGAGGTTCTAAAAGTGGTTTGATGGGAGCATTAGCCGATAGTGTATTGAATGCAGGCGGCAATGTTACGGGTGTTGAGCCACAATTTTTTATTGAAAATGAATTTCAGCACGAAGGAATTACAAAACTGATCGTAACTAAGGATATGTCGGAACGAAAAAACAAAATGATTGAACTTGGCAATGCATTTATTGCATTTCCTGGAGGAACAGGTACTTTGGAAGAAATAACTGAGATTATGTCAAAAGTATCACTGAAGCAGTTAAATGCACCGTGTATTGTATATAATCTTAATGGTTACTATGATGGCTTAAAAGCAATGCTTAAACATATGATTGACATGGGATTGTCATCAGAGGAAAGACAAAAAGGAATATATTTTGCAGAAAGACTGGAGCAAATAACAGACATTTTATGCTCTTTGAAAGAGGATTAGCAGAAACCAGATTCAAATATTGAGATAGAAATAAAAGCAACAGCAACGGATTCTTTAAGTCCCTTCCGATCTAAATCATAGAAAGGAAGGGGGAAGTGCATATGTACTTATCGGTATTCAACAATATCTGTGAATGGCTTCCGTGGTGACGGTGTGAAATTTTTTCTGTAAATTTAAATCTTCTATGATAATTGATGCGGCTTAACAGCAGATTTCTGTGGTTAAGCCGTTGTTTATTTAATAGCAAATTTAAATTGGTATGTCAAGAGCGCCCGTGGTCTTTTAGCTGGAGCTTCATTTGCAAATCCAACAGTAACAATTCCGGTTAACTGGTTGTCTGTTTTGATAAAATCTACAAGTTCCTTATACGCAAAACACGTATTTGCAATCCATAATGTACCTAATCCATGTTCTGTTGCTGTCAATATCATGTTTTCAATAGCAGCGCCTATGGATAGTGAATCGCAAATTTCCACGATGCGTTTTTCATTTTCAATACCTTCAAATGGAGTTTTCTGATTTGTGTTAAGCACTGCTATAAGACATGGCGCC
Organism: Dorea sp. 210702-DFI.3.125; assembly: GCF_020560945.1. Taxonomy (NCBI): domain Bacteria; kingdom Bacillati; phylum Bacillota; class Clostridia; order Lachnospirales; family Lachnospiraceae; genus Dorea; species Dorea sp. 210702-DFI.3.125. The sequence continues at coordinate 27,462 of NZ_JAJCNF010000018.1, read as the reverse complement.
TCTTCCATAATTCTGACAGTATTTTCAGCATCTGGTATGGCAAACGCCCATTCTTTCATAAGTGCATGCGTGATTTTTTCTGAATTTATGCCCTGGCGCATAACATCAACCAATTTCTCTTTTTCTTTGCCTTGATATACAATAAACTTCCAAGGCTGCCTGTTTTTGGCAGACGGAGCAAGAGTCGCACTATATATTATATCTTCAATTAATTCCTTGTTAATCTTATCCGCTTTATATTTTCTTATACTTCTTCTGTTCTCAATTTCCTGAATCATAGATATCCCCCAGCTGATATAAATAGCATTTACAGTGACTATTCCTTGCAGAAAAGCACCCAAAGGTGCTTTTCTGGTGAAGGATGAACATACAATGTAGTCCGTTACAAGATTTAGATTTCCTTTAAGTCCAACGTGTCCCGAAAGATAGAGATGCTCCGGTTCAAGATTCCGTTCATATAAGCAATCGCAGTTCCATAGTTTGTCATAGGAATGTGTGCATCTTCGGCACATTTTAGACGATATTTCATTTCTCGTTCATTTAACATACAGCCTCCGCAGTGGATAATGAGCTGGTATTCGGAAAGATTTAGTGGAAATTCAGTTCCGCTTGTAAATTCAAATTCAAAATCCTTTCCGGTGTATCGGCGAATCAGATTTGGAAGCTTAACAGTTCCGATATCACCACATTGGCGGTGATGTGTGCATCCTTCGCTGATCAGAATTTTGTCACCTTTTTTTAATTTGTCCAGTGTATATGCGCCATGCACTACTGTTTTCAGGTTTCCTTTATATCTTGCAAATAATATGGAAAATGAAGTCAATGGTACATGTTCAGGAACAATGGCAGATACTTGTTTGAAAGCCTGACTGTCTGTGATGACCAGATCTGGATCGCGACCGAGTTTTTTTAATGTATCAGCCAGTTCTGTTTCTCTTACAACAATGGAAACGGCACCGGACTCCAGAATATCACGGATGGTCTGCTGCTGTGGAAGAATCAGTCTGCCTTTTGGTGCAGCAGAATCGATTGGCACAACAAGAACAATCAGGTCCATTGGCCGGATCAGGTCGCGTACGATATACCGGTCATTATCAGAAGAAGGAATGAGCTTTCCGATTAATTCCTTCAGTTCCTGGATATTGCTGTGATCCTGTGCACTGACCCACAAGATGTGTTCTTTTGCAATCTGGCAGGATCTGGCAATTTGAGTTGTCATGGAATCCAAAGGTTTGCAGACGTCAGAATCAGACTGGTTGCCTAGACAGACTTTGGAGACAGCCAGATCTGCTTTATTCAATACAACAATATAAGGAATCTTCTTATCCTGAATGCGGGTAAGAATTTTTTTATCTTCTTCAGTCATACCGACAGTCCCGTCTATAACAAGAATCGCAATATCTGTTTTATTTAGCATCTGATAAGCTTTTTGAATACGCAGTGCGCCGAGAACATCGGCATCATCATCAAGTCCCGGAGTATCGATGATGACGACTGGACCCAAAGGTAAAAGCTCCATAGATTTTAAGACTGGATCTGTCGTTGTGCCTTTGATATCAGACACAATGGCAAGATTCTGCCCAGTCAAAGCATTGATGACACTGGATTTTCCAGCATTTCGTTTTCCAAAGATACCGATATGAAGCCGTTCGGCAGACGGTGTATTATTTAAGCTCATAATGGAACTCCTTATAACAAAGAATGCGCCAAAGCACATTCTTGAATAGATATAAAATAGTGACGTTGTAAATGATTTTGTACGTGTGTTCAACTTTAAATATTAAGTGAGTCTCCTCTGGAAGTCACCACCTGGTATCCGACAGATGCCATGCGGCGTTCCAGACAGTGCCGGCATTGTGCCGATTCGTCACCGGTACAGATTTTATTATCGTAGAGCAGATAATCCTTTCGCACTTCTGTCGGTGACAGGTTCGGCATGACAACATTTGCACCTGCAAGGATTCCAAGCTCACGACCTTTCGGGTGAATGGTTCCAAGCGCGGTCGTAGCCGGAAGCAGAACTTTTGGCAGCATCAGCCGGATCAGCCCAAGCATAAAGAGCGTAAGCTCTAGTGTGCCGGCCGGCTGGTCAGCAAATGGGGTGTCGTGATGTGGGATAAATGGTCCTATCCCTACCATATGTGGATTGAGTTCTTTTAAAAACTGCATATCTTCCGCCAGATATTCCGGTGTTTGAAAGGGAGCACCCACCATAAATCCGGTTCCGACCTGATATCCGATATCTTTCAAATCCCAGAGACACTGCTGTCTGTGAGCAGCACTTAAGATTGGCGGGTGGAGCTTAGCGTAATGTTCAGGATTGTAAGTCTCATGGCGCAAGAGATAACGGTCTGCGCCAGCATCAAAGAATGCCTGATAACTGTCTTTTTTCCACTCTCCAATGGAAAGAGTGATCGCACATTGTGGAAAATGCTCTCGGATTCGTCTGACAATGTGGATAATCCGCTCTTCTGTAAAATATCCATCTTCTCCACCTTGCAGGACAAATGTGCGAAATCCCAGATCATAGCCTTCCTGGCAGCAGCGAAGAATGGTATCCTCGTCCAGACGATACCGGTGTGCTGCTGCATTACTTTTTCGAATACCACAATAGAGGCAATCGTTTCGACAATAGTTTGTAAACTCTATCAGACCACGGACATAAACGTCATGCCCATAGTATTTGTGGCGTTCTTCTCTGGCAAGTTCGAAAAGGTACTCGGAAAGTTCCGGCGTGCGATTCTTAATCAGTTCGGTCCACTCTTCAAGTGAAAGCTCCTGATTTTTATGTAATTTGTCAATAAGTTCCTTCGGTCCGGTCATAGTACCTCCTGCATGTAATTACCATATTTGTAAAAACTGCCACATAGCTGGTGTGGGTTGATAAAGAATGCTTCTGCAACGTTATTTTCCACCATCTTGTAGCAGCATAAAAGTTTATTTCAAAGTCTATTTATTTTTCTGCGCTTCCAGATAATCATTCAACTCAGAATTCAGGATATCTGTAATAAACATATGTCCCGGTGCATGTGTGATTACGATTGGAAGTTTTGCATTTTCGATGGCAGCCTGAGGTGTAACTCCGCATGGCCAGAATACAGGGATTTCACCTTCGTAGATATCAACAGCTTCGCCGTAATCCGGTTTCATGACATCCATAACACCGACTTCTTCCGGATTGCCCATCTGTACCGGAGCACCGTGTACATTTGGCATCTTCACTGTAATATCATAAGCTTTCTGTGCATTTTCCGGAGTCATCGGGCGCATGGAGCATACCATAGGACCGGAAAATGGTCCAACAGGAACGGTTTGGATATTCGTCTTAAACATTGGTACGTTACGTCCCTGGGAAATGTGACGGATTTCGATTCCTTCTTTGATCAATGTCTCTTCAAAAGAGAAAGAGCAGCCAATCAGGAAGCCGACATAGCCTTCTTTCCAATAAGAAGATACGTCAGTCAGTTCTTTTGTAAATACGCCGTTTTCGTAGATACGGTATCTTGGAATATCAGTGCAGATATTACCGCCTTCGCCCATGGCGTGTGTGTCGGGCGTTCCTTTGATGATTTCAAGAATCGGACAAGGAAATGGATTCTTTTTTGCAAATTCTTCGAAATCTGCTGCATATTCCGGAGGCAGGATTACAAGGTTTGCCTGTGCGTAACCACGGCACATTCCTGCGGTCGGGAAGTCAATAACTCCATCTCGGCAGAGTGCCCGAACCTCCGCTGGTGTTTTGTCTACATAAGGTGTGATGTCAAATGCCATGATGATAGTCTCCTTTCAGTTTTGCAAAATTATTATATAAGATTCAGCATCTTAATTCTGTTCAACTATATCTTCTATTGTAACAAAATAAAGACATGGGAGCAATAAAAAGAGGAGATTGATATTTTATAGATATTCTTTTATTTTATTCATTAACAGATGTCAATTTCATGGTAAAATGATAGTGGGACAAGGAATGATTTATGTATTTAAACTTGAAGTTGTAAAGGAGAACGAAGATGTTGGAATGTGATTATATTGTAAAACAGATTGATGGAGATTATGCACATTTGCAGAGAGTAGACCAGCCGGAGGCAGAACTCAAGCTTGTGGCGAGAGCACTACTGCCGGCTGATATATATGAAGGTTGTGAACTGCATTATGCGATGATGCAGTATTCTATGAAGTAGTATTTATCCTCTTAAGGTTGCGACCAGTCTCTTCGGCAGCATCAGAAGGTCCAGTGCATCGGCTATGGAAGTTGTGCAGACATCGCATTCTGAAAGCAACTTTCCGTAGGCCCCTTCGGTACCCATCACTGCGATACTTAAGGCAGCGGCCTGACACATTGGTACGTCATTTCGTCCGTTGCCGATGGCGATACAGTGTTCGGCACCCAGTGAGCTTAGAATACGAAGCTTCTCATCCATGGCGGAACCGAAAGGAAATGTCATAATTTCCAAAGGAAGTCCGTCGCACATGGCAGCCGCAGTGCCGTGAGTGTCTGCGGTCAGTACATAGATTTTAAATGAATCTCCGAGCAGGAGCAGCCGCTCTTTGATTGCAGGTGGAATCAGCCCGTCAACGGCAATGGTTCCGTTGTAGTCAAGGACCAGATAGTCAAGGTCCAGTGTTTTATAGCCTGGAATTTCGATGATCATATAAGTTTCCCCTTACATATATTGAATTTGTTCGCGGGCAAGTTCTGTAGCCGGTGAGTCAAAGAAAGTTTCTTTGTCAGTAACTTCCAGTATCTTTCCCTGATCCATGAAAATAATCTGGTCAGCGATGCGCTTTGCCTGTCCAAGATTATGTGTAACAATGACAAATGTGTACTGACCTTTGAGCTCCATAAGGGTTTCTTCAATTGCGATTGTATTTTTCATATCCAGCGCGGAGCAAGGCTCGTCGAGGAGCAGGATTTCAGGATTTACACAGAGACTTCTGGCAATCGCAAGGCGCTGCTTCTGTCCGCCGGATAACTTAAGGGCAGATTTTTTTAACTGATCCTTTACTTCCTCATATAATTTTGCTTTCTTCAGACTTTCTTCTACTTTTTCAGACAGAACTTTTTTATCCCTGATACCATAATATTTTAACACATAAGTCAGATTCTTCTCAATACTGTGTGGAAAAGCAATCGGCTGCTGGAAGACCATGCCGATACGGCTTCTTAAAGTTTCTTTCGAAATAGATTTGATATCGGCATCACCAAGAGAAATCTTTCCGGTTGTATATCCTTGTTCCTCTTCCACCATACGATTTAAAGTTTTTAAAAATGTTGTCTTTCCGCAGCCGGATTGTCCGACGATGGCAGTAATCTTTTTATCTGGAATCGTCACAGAAATATCATGAAGAATTTCATGCTTTCCATATCCGCAATTTAAATGTTCGATTGTTAACATATTAGTTTCCCTTTCTCATGTAAGTAACAAATTTGCAGATCAGTTGAATGATCAATAGTAAAAGCATCAGTACAAATGCTGTGCCGTAGGCATAGTCCAGAGAGAATCCGTTGTTTACCAAAGTATATAAGTGATATGGCAGGGACATGAACGGATCTGTCAGTTTTGAAGGAACGCCAGCCTGCATCACTGCACCTGTGTACAGAATCGGGGCAACTGCGCCCATTCCGTATGCCATTCCAAGTGCAACTGTTCCGAGAAGTTCAGGGAAGCAGACTGGAAGAATCATTTTTCTAAGAGCATATTCTCTGGAAAGTCCAAGACCGATGGAATTAGTCATATAGGAAATTCCCTTTTCTTCAAAGACTTTGCGGGCGCGGATTGCAACAAATGGCACAATCATGGCAGAGACGCAAAGTGATGCACACAAAAGACTCCGGCTGATGCCAAAACCATAGATCAGGAGTGTGTAACCCACCAGGCCAAATAAAATAGACGGGATACCGGACAGTCCTGTGATTGCAAAATTTACAATGCCGGACACATATTTGTTTCTATGGTAAAAAACAAGGTATGCGGAAGCACCGATTCCAAGGATTCCTCCAATCAGTGCGGCAAGTGCACCGAGATAAAGAGATCCCATAAGAGCCGGGAAAATTCCACCGGCAGTTCCGATTGGTACACCGGCAGGTTTGTCCAAAATGAAAGAAAGGCTCATGACAGTTTTTCCCTTCCAGAATACGTACAGGAAGAGGAACAGTGTAACACCAATGACACTTAGCCCAAGCAAGATCAGAACAATGCGGATCAAATATTTGGATACCTTAGAATTCATGTTTTGCGAACCTCCTCTTCAAAAGATAGCCGATTCCCAGTACGACCAGCAAAATGACCAGTAACACAACATTTGCAACATAAAGTGCGGACAGATGGAGACTGCCGTACTCGATACTTCCCATTTCCAGTGCAGTCAGGGAAGGCAAGGTCTGACCACGACCGAGAAGTTTCGGGAAGATCGGAGAATTTCCAATGACCATCATAACTGCCATAGTTTCGCCAAGTGCACGCCCGAAAGCCATCATAGCTCCGGCAACGATGCCTGGGCGGATTGCCGGAAAAATGATTTTGACCAGAGTTATTTCCCGGGAAAAGCCGAGTGCAAGTGCTGTCATTTCATATTGTGTACGTGCAACGCGAATAGATTCGTGACAGGTCGAGATAACGAATGGCAGCAGCATGATTGCCAGTACAATCCCGGCAGCGAGAATACATTGTCCGGCTGCCATATGAAATTGTGTGGCAAAACTTTTTACCAGGACAGTAAGTCCGATAAATCCAAAGATCACGGAAGGAATTCCGGCAACCAAGTCGATAAAAGCCAGAAAGACAGCGGCTATTTTTTCTGGAAGATAAAAATTCAGAAAGCATGCGCAGGCAACACCGAAAATCAGAGCCAGGACTACTGCAATGAACGATACGTATAAAGTTCCTGTAATTGCAGGCAGTAGTCCAAATTGTGGGTTTGCACTGACAGGCCGCCATTCCGTAGAAGGGAAAAACATTTTTATTCCCAGTTCTGAAAAAGCGGGAATGCTTTCTTTTATGATATGGATCAGCATAATAGCCATCAGTGCGCTAACTCCAAACGCAGTGAGGTAAATAAGGAATCTGCTGATTTTATCTGGTAGTTTTCTTAACATAAGATATCCTTTCTAATTTGTATAGAGAATAGACCTTGGCATATTAAAACGCCTGTGACTGATACCTGTAACATTTTCATTATAAGCTACAATGCGTGTTATGCAAGAGACATTCATATATAAAGAAGAGGGTGTGCATGTGACACACCCTCTTTGGATTGAAATAAAAGTTTTAGTTCATAGGAATGAATCCCATATCTTCTACAGTTTTCTGACCTTCGTCTCCAAGAACTACGTCTAAGAATGCCTGCTGAATAGCTGTAGGTTCACCGGAACCAACTAACAGCAGAGGTCTTTGAATGATGTAAGAACCATTGATGATATTCTCTTTTGTAGGCTCAACACCATTTACTTTCATAGTAACAACTTTTCCGGCATTCTGGTTAGCAACACCGAATGATGCATAACCGATTGCATATGGATTGTCGATGATATCCTGAACAAGTTCACCCATGGAAGAAGCCTGGATGGCATCAGATTTCACTTCTGTATCACCCATGATGTTCTTCTGGAATACTTCGTGGGCACCACCGTTAATGTCACGAGTGATAACTACGACTTCCTCATCTGGAAGAGAAGCATCAAGATCTTTCCATGTTTTATATTCACCGGAGAACAGGCTTACAATCTGCTCTGTAGAAAGGTCATCAATAATTTTAGTTACAGGGTTCTCAGGGTTTACAGCGATTGTAAGAGCATCGATACCAACCTGATATTCTTTCTCGTCTTTGATCGCCTTTTTCTCTTCATCTTTTACACTTCTTGCTACCATACCGAAAGTAGATGTACCATCGATGACAGCTTTTGTTCCTTGTCCGGAACCACCTGCGGAAACATAAATTGCAATATCTTCATCTGGAAGAGAGGAATCATAAGCTTTCCATGTTCCATATGTATCGAAGAAATTCGTTGCGATAGAAGTAATAACCGGTGCCAGTGTAGAAGAACCATTGAACAGAATCTGGTTGCTTTCCCCATCAGCAGATGACTCTGTCTTTGTGTCGTCTTTTGCGTCTGTGGACGCTGATTTGTTAGAGCCGCATCCTACAGCCATGGACATTACCATAGCGGCTGTAAGGAGAATTGATAATACTTTCTTTTTCATTAGAAATACCTCCCGATCACTTTTTAAAGTTTACGTGGATATTATAGCTTGTTTACAAAAACTTTACAAATAAATAAAGTTAATAATAAATATATACTTATAGATAAAATCGATTGAAATGTAGAATTAATAGAAAATATGCGAAAAAATGTTGGATATTTTCTATTAATACATTCTAAAATAAAGAAAAATTAATAAAAAATATAGATGAAGAACTCAAAGTAAGTGTATTTATGACAAGCCGATGAAACGAAATGTGAATAAATTGTTAATACAAATCATGCAGACGAAAAAACAAACAACATACAAGTAACATATGGATAAAAAGGAAAACAGAGTGACTGGTACAAGAAATTATGCTATGATTAGGGACGAAAAAACGTAGATTTACAGAGGTGCGCAGTAGAATTATGTTATACATTTGCATGATATAGCCTCCGGCAGGGCGCACATTGTCCGGTGGACAATGGTTTTGCGCCGACCGAAACGGAGTGTAGACTTGCAGAGGTGCGCAGTAGAAGTGTGTCATGCAATTGCATGACGCGCACCTCGCAGTAAAAATGTCAGAGTATGTGCGTAAATGGAGTTGGATTATGGAAGTAGAACATGTAACACATGAATTTAAACCAATTTATAATAAAGAATCTAAAGTTTTGATGCTTGGAACGATGCCATCCCCCAAATCCCGGGAAGTAGGATTTTATTACGGGCATCCAAGAAACCGGTTCTGGAAAGTATTGTCAGATGTATGTGGAGAGGAAGTGCCGGAGACTAAGAAAGATAAAATCACATTTGCCTTGCGCAATCATATCGCAGTATGGGATGTACTGGCAGGCTGTGAGATTCGGGGAGCAGATGACAGCAGCATCCGTAATCCAAAACCAAATGACATGAATCTTATCCTAAAAGAAGCACCAATACAGGCAATCTTTGCAACCGGTCAAAAAGCAGCACAACTGTACAGACGCTATTGCTACAAAGATACGGGCATTGAAATCATCTGCCTGCCTTCCACAAGCCCTGCGAACTGCCGGGTGAGCTACGAAGAACTATATGAGGCTTATTCAGTGATACAAGAATACATTAGATAGGAAAACTTACTAATAAACAGGCTAAGGTAGATTTAGAATTAGGAGTTTGAATATTTATTTTAACAGGAGGAAGCTTATGACACGTGAGCAAAAAGTCAGCATGTTAATACAATATCTGAAACATGAAAATCAAGGCTATGCCAGTATTCCGGACCCAATCGATGAGGGAGAACAAAGACGTCTTCTTCGAAGCCTCATGAATGTCCGTTATCCAGGACATGCATCAGCAGAATATGAAAAATTGCAAGATGAACTTTTACAGGAAGAAGCAGAGGAAAAAGGAATCGTGACATGCAACGATATTCCGGTGATCGAGCAGGAATATCCATGCTCAGAGATCAAGAACAGTGACCGCATTTCCCTGTGGCGCGGTGACATTACAAGATTAGGCGTAGATGCAATAGTAAATGCAGCGAACAGTCAGCTTCTCGGCTGTTTTGTACCATGTCATGGCTGCATCGACAACGCCATTCACTCGGCGGCAGGAATTCAGCTTCGTAATGAATGTGCAGAAATCATGGCAGAACAAGGACACGAAGAACCGATAGGAAAAGCAAAGATTACAAAAGGCTACAACCTTCCGGCTAAACATGTCATACATACAGTAGGACCAATTGTCGGACTGGCAGTAACAGAAAAACAAAAAGAGCAGCTAAAAGACTGCTATCTCAACTGCCTGAAAGTGGCAGAAAAATCAAGTTTAAAATCCATAGCATTTTGTTGCATCTCAACCGGAGAATTCCATTTTCCCAATAAACTGGCAGCAGAAATCGCAGTAGACACGGTTGACCGGTTTTTAACAAAAACCAGCATCGAACGTGTGATCTTTAACGTGTTCAAAGAGCAAGATTTTAATATATACAAGAAACTTTTTTGTTAGCGGTACCGGGGTTTTTTTGAAAAAACCCCGTCCCCAATTGGATTTTATCTGGAGGTTGTAGATGGATAATTTATTTTTTTGTTTAAATGCGACAGGTCCCATATTCTTAATGATGATCCTGGGACTTTTTTTTCGTCATATAGGCTGGATGGATGAGGAGTTTGCCTCGAAAATGAATAAATTCGTATTTAAAGTGCCGTTGCCGTTATTATTATTCGGGGATCTTGCGACAGTAGATTTTTCGGAAGTCTGGAATGTAAAATTTGTTATATTCTGTTTTATTGTAACGTTGATCTGCATTATAATTTCAGCGGGGATTTCCTGCCTTTGGAAGGATAAGTCTATCCGTGGGGAATTTATTCAGGCTTCTTATCGAAGCAGCGCGGCGCTTCTTGGTATTGCATTTATCCAAAATATTTATGGAAATGCGGGTATGGCACCAGTCATGATCATCGGCAGTGTCCCGCTTTATAATATTATGGCGGTCGTTGTGCTGTCCTTTTTCAAACCAGGACAGAGCAAGATTGATAAAGAAGTATTAAAGAAAACTTTAAAAGGAATTATTACCAACCCGATTATTATTGGAATTGTGGTTGGACTTCTCTGGTCGGCATGCCGTCTTCCATTTTCCGGAATCCCGGCGAAGACGGTGACAAGTATTGGAAACATGGCAACTCCGATGGGACTTATGGCAATGGGAGCGACCTTTGATATCCACAAAGCTTCCGCGAAAGCCAAACCGTCTATTGTGGCGGCTGTTATGAAGCTTGTCGGATTTGCGGCAGTCTTTCTGCCAATCGCAGTCGGGCTGGGATTTAAGAATGAAGAAATCGTTGCAATCCTTGTCATGCTCGGATCTGCGACGACTGTAAGTAGTTATGTTATGGCAAAAAATATGGGACATGAAGGTGTCCTTACTGCCAGTACAGTAATGCTTACCACTATGTTCAGTGCATTCACATTGACCGGGTGGCTGTATATATTAAAAACTTTAGGAATCGTGTAATAAAGAAGCTTAATTTCTCTCATTATAACGGCGAAGAAGAACGGACAGAAACAATCCCGGCAGGCGGTTCTACCTGCTTAAAACAACTCAAAGAAAATATAGAGTACACCGTAGGAATGCACGCAGATGTCACAGAAGATACTTCTATTAAACTGACAACTTATGGCGGAGAAGAGAGAGATGCCGAACTATAAAGTAATTGTATAACAGATAATAATAGAAGCGATTGCATAATATATCTACTGAAAAATAACAGATTTCCTATACAGTAGTGGATATCACAATACAAAAGCATTAAAAGAGTCTCAAGAAAATCACTCAGCTTTCGAGAACCCCTTTTGATGCGGTCTCTTAAGGTTTTCTGAAAATTCCCTAAAAACCTTGACAAACAGGACTTCTGTGGCTATGATATTTTGTAGTTTCATGGTTGATAAACCAGTTAAATGCGTTGAAAAAGAGGAGTATGTATAGGTCGTTCTGACAGAGAGAGATGCCCATTGGCTGCGAGGCACTTGAGAACAGAGGTGCAGAAGGTAGCTTTGGAGCAGGAACGCTGAAGTCACAGTAGGCGGTCCCGGAGTCGTTCCCGTTAAAGAATAGGATGAGATGTATAGAGGAGTTTCTTCTATATAATAAAGGTGGTACCGCGAATCAATCGCCCTTTGTGAGAATAAAGGGCGTTTTTTTTATAATTAAGAAATGCATTTTCTAATTATAAAAAAGCCTCCGGCAGGATGCGCACTGCGGCGTACAATGATGGTACCGCAAGCGACCACCGCAGGCGCCAGAATGTGCTGGGGCACATTCTATATTTTGCCCTGAAATGTGAAAATGTGTGAAAACATAAACCAGGAAACATGTATTTGAGGAGGAGACTATGAGTCAGAATTTGGAGAAAACTTACAATCCGAAAGAGATTGAAGACAAACTGTACCGGAAGTGGTGCGAAAATAAGTATTTCCACGCAGAAGTGGACAGAAGTAAGAAACCATTTACAATCGTAATGCCGCCACCGAATATTACCGGTAAGCTTCACATGGGACATGCTCTTGACAACACGATGCAGGATATCCTGATCCGCTACAAGAGAATGCAGGGATACAATGCACTGTGGATTCCGGGAACAGACCATGCGGCTATTTCTACAGAAGTAAAGGTTACCAATCAGTTAAAAGACGAAGGTATTGATAAAAAAGAACTTGGCCGTGAGAAATTCTTAGAGAGAACATGGCAGTGGAAAGAAGAATATGGCGGAACTATCACATCACAGCTTAAAAAGATGGGTGTTTCCTGTGACTGGGACAGAGAGCGTTTCACAATGGACGAGGGATGTTCTGAAGCAGTTGAGAAAGTATTCTTGAACCTTCATAAAAAAGGATTCATTTACAGAGGATCCAGAATCATCAACTGGTGTCCGGTATGTAAGACTTCCCTGTCTGATGCCGAGGTAGAGCATGAAGAGCAGGACGGATTCTTCTGGCACATTAAGTACCCAATCGTAGGAACAGACCGTTTCCTTGAGATTGCAACAACACGTCCGGAGACTCTTCTGGGAGATACTGCAATTGCAGTTCACCCGGATGATGAGAGATATAAAGATATCGTTGGAAAGATGTGTAAGCTGCCACTGACAGACCGCGAGATTCCGATCGTTGCAGATTATTATGTAGACAAAGAGTTCGGAACAGGTGCTGTTAAGATCACACCGGCACATGACCCTAACGACTTTGAAGTTGGAAAACGTCACAATCTGCCAGAACTTAACATCATGAATGATGATGCTACGATCAACGAGAAGTATGGTGGAAAATATGCAGGCATGGATCGCTACGAAGCAAGAAAAGCTATGGTAGAGGATCTGAAAGAGCAGGGATATCTTGTAAAAGTTGTTCCACATTCTCATAATGTAGGAACTCACGACAGATGTCATACAACGGTAGAGCCAATGATCAAACAGCAGTGGTTCGTAAAGATGGAAGAGCTTGCAAAACCAGCCATTGAGGCAATCAAGAATGGTGAGCTTAAGTTTGTACCAGAGCGTTTTGATAAGATTTACCTGCACTGGCTTGAGAATATCCGTGACTGGTGCATATCCAGACAGATCTGGTGGGGACATAGAATCCCAGCCTACTACTGCCAGGATTGTGGAGAAGTCGTAGTAGATTCCGAAGCACCGGAAAAATGCCCACATTGTGGTTGTACACATTTTAAACAGGATGAGGATACGCTGGATACATGGTTCAGTTCTGCGCTTTGGCCATTCTCAACACTTGGCTGGCCACATGAGACGGAGGATCTTGACTACTTCTATCCAACGAATGTACTTGTAACTGGATACGACATCATTTTCTTCTGGGTTATCCGTATGGTATTCTCAGGATATGCACATACAGGAAAGGCACCATTTAACACAGTACTGATTCACGGACTTGTTCGCGATTCTCAGGGACGCAAGATGAGTAAATCACTTGGAAATGGTATCGATCCTCTGGATATTATCGATCAGTACGGCGCAGACGCACTTCGTATGACACTGATTACAGGAAATGCTCCTGGAAATGATATGCGTTTCTACAACGAACGTGTAGAGGCAAGCCGTAATTTTGCAAATAAAGTATGGAATGCATCCAGATATATTCTTATGAATATGGAAGGAAAAGAGATCACAGAGCCACAGGCAGAGGATCTGGGACCTGCAGACCGCTGGATTTTATCTGCATGCAATAATGTGGTAAAAGATGTAACAGAGAACTTAGATAAGTTCGAGCTTGGAATTGCACTTTCCAAGATTTATGACTTTATCTGGGACGAGTTCTGTGACTGGTACATTGAACTTTCAAAATATGCAATCTACCACGCAGACGAGAATCCGAAGAGTGCGAACGCTGCACTTTGGACATTGAAGAAAGTTCTTGGTGATGCACTGAAGCTTCTTCACCCATACATGCCATTTGTTACAGAGGAAATCTACAGCAAACTGGTTCCAGAAGAAGAGTCACTGATGATGTCAAGCTGGCCGGTATATGAGGAAAAATGGAATGATGCAGAGAATGAAAACATTCTGAACCATTACAAAGAAATCGTAAGAGGTGTCAGAAACGTCCGTTCCGAGATGAATGTTCCAAATTCCAGAAAGGCAACGATCTACGTTGTATGCGAGGATGAGAAGCTGGCGAAAGGTCTTGCAGTATTAAAAGAGTCTGCAATGATGATGGCATCTGCCGGAGACTTCATTGTACAGGCAGACAAGAGCGGTATCGCAGACGATGCAGTGTCTGTAGTAGTTCCGGATGCAACAGTTTATGTGCCGCTTGAGGAGCTGATCGATTTTGAGCAGGAAAAAGAGCGTCTTACAAAAGAAGAGACTCGCTTGAATAAAGAGATTGCACGTTCCAACGGCATGCTGAATAACGAGAAGTTTGTAAGCAAAGCACCGGCTGCAAAGGTACAGGAAGAGCGTGAGAAACTAGAAAAATATGAGCAGATGCTTGCTCAGGTCAAGGAGCGTCTTGCTGGATTACAGAAAAAATAAATGTAAGGGGATATTATGAAAAAGCTGCGAAAGGAAGAGGTTATAGCATACTGGAAGGAACGTAGAGAGCGAAGGGCAAGAATACTGGAAGAGAGAAGAAATGGTGCATTTGCGCAGAAGATGAAACCTGTCTATCAGTTTATGAACCGGTTTTCTCTGATATTTCACGCGCTTTTAGCATGTCTGGTCAACTTTGCAATTGAGGCAATTTCAAGACATTCACTTGTTCAGGCATGGAGCTATATGACACAGACACCACTCGTCTTCTTTTACAATGCATTTATGATATTTATGACATTTACGGTGGTCTACCTGTTCCGGCGAAGGGTGTTCACAAGAATCATTATCGGTGTACTTTGGATGATTCTTGGAATCTGTAACGGTTACATGCTGATGAAGCGAGTGACACCGTTCAATGCCCAGGACCTGAAGGTAGCAACCGATGCGGTCAGCCTGATCAACAATTATTTCAATGGATTTGAGATCGTGATCGTATTGGTGGGAATTGCAGCGGTCATTATATGGCTGATTTCCATGTGGCGCCGCGGTGGTCAGTATGAAGGGAAAATACACCGGCTTCTGGCAATTGCCGGAGTGGCTGTATGTGCCATGTTATTCAGCTTCACAACAAATCAGGCAATTGATAAGCGAGTGCTTTCCACATACTTTGGAAATATTGCGTTTGCCTATGAGGATTACGGACTTCCGTACTGCTTTATGTCCAGTGTATTTAATACAGGAATCGATGAGCCGAATGATTATAATAAGGAGACTATTGATCAGATTACGAATAACGGAGAAATGGCCGAGAATAAAACAGGGCGTGCCTCTGATGATCTTCCGAATATCATTGTGGTTCAGTTAGAGTCTTATTTTGATGTAGATGAGGCGGAATTTTTCACAACAAGCGAAGATGCATGCCCGAATCTGCATGAGATGTACAAGAATTATTCTTCCGGATATTTCAAAGTTCCGTCTGTAGGAGCCGGAACCGCGAATACAGAGTTCGAAGTGCTGACAGGAATGAATATGCGTTTCTTCGGACCTGGAGAGTATCCGTATAAAACAGTTGTCAAGAACCAGCCATGTGAGAGTGCTGCAACAGCTCTTTCAGCACTGGGATACGGTACTCATGGACTGCACAATAACGGAGGTAACTTCTACAGTCGTGCAAAAGTCTATGATCATATGGGATTTGACAGTTTTACAAGTAAAGAGTTTATGAATATTCTTCAGCTTACGCCAAATGGATGGGCAAAGGACGAGGTTCTGGTAGACAATATTATGGAAGCTATGGATACGACCGAGCAGCAGGATTTCGTATTTACCGTCAGTGTGCAGGGACATGGAGATTACCCGGAGGAGCAGCTGATTGAGAATCCGAAGATCAAAGTAGAAGGTATCGATGACGAAGCAAAGAAGAATAAATGGGAATATTATGTAAACATGGTCTATGAGATGGACCAGTTTGCAGGAGATCTTGTGAAAGCAGTGGAAGATCGTGGAGAACCGGCAGTTGTCGTATTCTACGGAGACCATTTACCGACTATGGGACTTACCGCAGAAGATTTAAAGAGCCGTTATCTCTATAACACAAATTATGTGATCTGGGATAACATCGGACTGGAACAGCAGGATAGAAATATTCCGGCTTATCAGCTAATGGCGGATGTGATGAACCGCCTGGATATTCATTCCGGAACATTGTTCAATTATCATCAGCAGAGACAGAATTCCAAGAATTACCTGTCAGACTTAGAGCTTCTCCAGTATGATATTCTGTATGGCAAGCAGTATGTTTACAAGGGCAATCCGCCGATTACGGAAGGTCATATGGAAATGGGTGTGAAGGACGCTACGCTGACGAACATCGTTCCGTATCTGGAAAAAGGCTACAGCCTGTATGGCGAGAACTTTACGAAGTCAAGTAAGGTTTACGTCAATGGCGAGAAGCAAAAGAGTACATTTTTAAATAATACACGAATCGTTCTTCCAAGCACAGAGCTTAGCGAGGGAGATGTTATCACTGTCAGTCAGGTAGGATCTAGCAATACAATCTTCAGAACGACGGACGAATACATTTACCAGGGCGGACAGCTTGTAAGGCAGGAAGGAACAGGAACTGATACAACAAAATCCTGGACAGAACAGGAAAACGAGGAAAAATAAATGAATAGTAAGCCTGTTAACTACAAGGAGGCAGTCGAGTATATCGAAAGCATTCCGAAGTTTACACAAAAGCACACGCAGGAGCACACAAGAGAGTTCTTAGAGCGGCTTGGCAGACCGGCATTTGACCGGAAGGTGGTACATGTGGCAGGAACCAATGGCAAAGGTTCTGTGTGTGCATATATTCAGGCAATCTTAGAAGCTGAGGGGAAGAAGACGGGATTTTTTACTTCCCCTCATCTTATATCTATCAACGAGCGGATTCAGATAGGAAGAAAGCCGATTGACAACGAAGAATTTTATCAGGTCTTTGAGCATGTCTATGATGTCGTGAAAAAAATGGAAGAAGAGGGAATTCCACATCCATCTTATTTTGAATTTTTATTTGGCATGGGACTAAGTGCATTTGAAAAATCTGATGTAGAATATATTGTTCTGGAGACAGGACTGGGGGGAAGACTGGATGCAACCAATGCATTTCCGTGTCCGGCGCTGACAGTCATTACATCGATCAGCCTGGATCACACCATGATCCTCGGAAATACAATAGAGCAGATCGCGGCAGAAAAAGCAGGGATCATCAAAGAAGGAACGCCAGTGATTTTTGACGGAAATGATGAGGCGGCTGCCGAGATTATCCAAAATACGGCGAAAGAGCATCATGCGCCATGTCGGGAAATCGGGAAAAATGCGTTCGAAATCCGGGAAGTTACCCGCAAACATATTGCATTTTCACGGACAAATGCTTATCATAAAGATGTTATCTGGCAAGTGCCGATCTGTGGTATCTATCAGGTGAAAAATGCAGAGATTGCAATCGAAGCAGCCCAGTGTCTGCTTGGGAATAAACCAGAGCATGAAGAAATGTGGCGCGATGCCGTTGCTAAAATCCAATGGCAGGGACGTATGGAAGAATGCGCAGACCATTTTATCATTGACGGAGCCCACAACCCGGGAGCAATCGAAGCGTTTGTAGAAAGCGTTCGTGCACTGAAAGAGGAAGAACCGCCGATTCTCATATTTTCAGCGGTATCTGATAAAAAATATGAGCAGATGATAGAATATCTTTGCAGACATTTGCAGACGAAAGCGTTTGTTGTGACAGAGATTGAAGATAAAAGAAGAGTTCCGGCCGGCGAACTGGGGGAGATTTTTAAGCGATATGCAACGTGTCCGGTGTATGTGAAGGCTGATGTAAAAGATGCCATAGCATGTGCCTATGAGATGCGTACCAAAGAGACATACATTTACTGTATTGGTTCTCTTTACCTGGCAGGAATGGTAGAAAAGGCGCTACAGGAGGTGGAGACGTCATGTTAAATTACGAAGAAGAACTGAAAAAATTCCAGCCAAGCCTGGAAGTTGAAGATATTGAGGAAGCAGTATACAGAGAAGACCTGACGGATATGCAGGACATTATCCGCGAAGCAGTAGAGCAGACGAAGTAGTAATGAGTCACGATACAGATAGAAAATAAGAGGGAATATAAATATATGGACTACACAGTGAAACTAGCGTACCAGTCTAACTACTGGTACAATGACGGACTGGCAAAAGCCCAGGTAAGGGATATGTCCGGTGCGATTACATCACTGAAGAAAAGTCTTCAGTATAACCGGGCGAACCTGGCCGCCAGAAATCTTTTGGGACTTGTCTACTACGGGCGTGGAGATGTGATTGAAGCGCTGGTGGAGTGGATCCTCAGCAAGAATTTTCAACCAAAAGACAATATAGCCAGTTATTTTATCAGCAAAGTACAGGAGACGCCGGGAGAACTGGAAGAGATCAACCAGGCAGTCAAACGATACAATCAAAGTCTGGAATATGCAAGACAGGGTGGAGAAGATCTTGCGATTATCCAGTTAAAAAAAGCAGTAGCAGCACACCCGACTTACGTCAAGGCATACCAGCTTCTGGCATTGCTTTATATTAAGACCGAGCAGTATGCCAGTGCGAGACAGATACTCAGGAAAGTACACAGACTGGATGCAACAGATGAAAAGACAATCCGTTACATGCATGAACTTACCGAAATAAGAAAAGAACGTCCGATGAGTGTCAAGCAGTCTGCGAAAAATCAGCAGAAAACGGTTAAATATCAGCTTGGAAATGAAAGCATTATTCAGCCGGTGCCGACCGGGATCAAAGAAAAGGCCAGCATTCACACGGTTGCGAATATTGCAGTCGGTGTATTGGTCGGTGTTGCAGTGATGTGGTTTTTGATTATGCCGGCGATTAATTCGTCAGAGAAAAAAGCATTGAATAAGCAGACCGTTTCATTTAGTGATCAGATTGCAGAACAGAAATCCCAGATCAGCGCACTGAAGACAGAATTGGAAACTTATCGGGCCAGCAGCGAAGAGACAGAAAATGCACAGTCAACTGCAGCTTCAACACAAGACAGCTATGAAGTCGTCATGAATATTGCAGAGCATTATAAATCCGAAGATATGAGTAATGCTGCCATGGCAGAAGAACTTATGAAAGTCAATGCAGATTCTCTTGGAGCTGTCGGAAGAGCAAAATTCGATGAACTGACCGGAAAGATTTATCCGGATGCCTGCAAAAAGCAATATAGAGCCGCAAAAGAAGCTTACGATTCAGGCGAGTATGATACAGTGATTTCCAGTCTTGAGACAGTTATGCAGATGGATGAAAGCTACAACGATGGTGCAGCGATGCTCCTTCTGGCACAAGGGTACGAGAAAAAAGGTGATCAGGATAAGGCCAACACGACTTATCAGAAAATCATCGAAACCTGGCCGGACACCGATGTAGCCACCCAGGCACAGCAGGCGCTCGACGCCCAGAGCGGAAATACTGACAACAGTGACAGCAAAAAATCCGGCGACACCAAAAAAAACAGTGACAACGATGATAACGGTGACAACAATAATTAAGAAATAGCTTTAAACGATTAGAAAAATAACTAAATAAAACCAAACTTACAAAAGAGGATACGTTAACCCACGTACCCTCTTTTTTGACATTTTTGATAATTATTATAGGCTGCATATAGAAATTGCGACTGTGTGGATTCCTATAAGGCAGCTAAAGCTTCACACACGTAGAGGCAAAAAAAATATGTTTTTATAAAGCTAAAGTATATTCGCGATTAGCCAGTACATTCAGCACCTGAAAATCATATAGTTCACAAAAAGGTACTCTGGAGCGGCCGGTACTTAGGCGGTGTCCTTTAGCGCCTTATGTACCGCTGCCAGCGGAAGGTAGTGCGAATGTGCCTTTGGTGAACTATATGATTTCCAGGTGTGTAGAATGGAAAAAGTATAGAAACAAGCTTTATAAAAAAAGGAGGCCGAAAATTGAAATATCAAGTACAGGAAAACTGTCTCACAATTTTTCTCCCCCACGAACTGGATCACCACAATGCGGAGGAAATCCGCCGGGAATCCGACCATCTGATCATACGAAATCATATTCGTTACATCATATTTGATTTTGCGGAGACAGATTTTATGGACAGTTCGGGGATTGGAATGATCATGGGACGTTACAGACAGATTTATATGCTGGGCGGAGAAATCTGTGCAGCCCACGCAAATGAGCGTGTCAAAAAAATATTAACCATGTCCGGTGTGACAAAAATAATGGAAATCATAGAGGAGGATCAGTAAATGGATCACACGAATGAAATGCAACTTATCTTCGACAGTCGTTCTAGCAACGAATCATTTGCCAGGGTGACAGTAGCAGCATTTATGACATCGCTTAATCCGACAGTAGAGGAAGTATCTGATGTAAAAACAGCAGTGTCGGAAGCTGTGACAAATGCAATCATACATGGATACGAAGGAGAAGTACATAATATCTGTATCCGGTGCAGAACGAAAGAACAGACGCTTTTTGTGGAAATTGAAGATTTTGGAAAAGGTATCGAAGATGTTGAAAAGGCAATGGAACCACTTTTTACAACAAAAGCGGAAGCGGAACGATCCGGCATGGGATTTTCCTTTATGGAAGCATTTATGGATAGTCTGGAAGTGGAATCTACACCAGGCAAAGGGACACTTGTAAAAATGTCGAAAATCATCGGAAAAGGAAGGAAAATATGGACCACACAATCGATCTGATTCAGAAATCTCACGAAGGAGATGAAGAAGCAAGAGCACGATTGGTGAAGGAAAATGCAGGACTTGTCTGGTGTATAGTGAAACGTTTCCATAACCGGGGTGTGGAAACGGAAGATTTATTTCAGATTGGAAATATCGGTCTGATTAAAGCAATCGACAAATTTGACCTGAGCTACGATGTGAAATTTTCAACTTACGCTGTGCCGATGATTTCCGGTGAAATCAAACGTTTCTTACGGGATGACGGCATGATAAAAGTCAGCCGTTCTTTAAAAGAACTGGCGTACAAAGCATATTTGTTGAAAGAAGATTTACAGAATCAGTGGGGGCGTGAACCGACTGTGGGCGAACTTTCAGAGCGTCTGGGAGTCGAGCAGGAAGAACTGGTCATGGCACTGGATGCAGGCGGAGACGTCGAGTCCTTGCATAAACCTATTTATCAAAAAGACGGACAGGAAATCCGTCTCATGGACAAGCTTGAGGAAAAGAGCGAAGAACATGAGCAGGTTCTGAATCATATAGTTCTGACGGAACTTCTTGGAGTGCTGAATCAGGATGAAAAAAGACTCATTTATCTGCGCTATTTTGCGGAGCAGACCCAGTCCCAGGTCGGACGCGAGCTTGGAATTTCACAGGTTCAGGTCTCAAGAATGGAAAAGAAAATACTTGGGCAGCTTAAAAATGCATATTTTCATGGAAAGCCGACATACTAACATTTGAATAAAGAGTTTCGCAAATATTTCATTTAGCATAGGGAAAGAGTCGACGATAACTGCAATGAATCCAGTGTGGAAATGTTGCAGGGAACTGTTTGATATATTTCTATAACCAGGAAATGAGTGGAACTATGGCGAAAGAAAGTGTAAGAAAGGTGTGAAAAATGTGCAGGAACAATTAGAAAAAGCGAGAAAAAGACTCAGAATCTGCCTCATTGCGGTAGTGCTTCTGGCAATAGTGGCAGGCTGTGCGTATTATTTTGGCGACTTTGGCAAAGAGCGAGACGTGACGGAAGGAACACTGGTGAGAGGCGCGCAAGATGCACAGGGAGATGTAAGGGTTCTATATAGCTCCAATACGACTAAGATAGATACATCTATGCCATATAGTGAAAATATGTCAAAGACAGAGGACTGGGGACGGAATTTAACAGCTGGGGTGTCGGGAGGTTCTGTATATGGCTGCCAGTAAAGAGACTGTTTATATAAAGGCAGACCGTAATGTGGAAGTCACGGATCCGTGTGTAAAACTAGGGGATATTCTGTCCATGGAATGTGCAAATCCGACAGTTCTGCCGAAGCTTAAGACAATCAAACTTCTACGGTTTCATGGAGTTGATAAAAAGACACAAAATCGTGTCGCGGTTTCCATTTTGAAAGTTATCGAATGTATACATGCAGAATATCCGGAGATTGAAGTCCAGAATCTGGGTGAGCAGGACTTTATCATCACTTATGAGGAACAGCAAAGCGTGGGCGGTGTCTGGCACATTTTAAAAACAAGTCAAGTTGTACTGATTAGTTTTATGGGAGCGGCGTTTTCCATTATGGCATTCAATAATGACGTCGGTGTGACAAAAATGTTCAGTCAGATTTATGAACTGGTAACAGGAACAAAAAGTGATGGATTTACAGTGCTGGAATTTACGTACAGTATCGGAATTGCCATTGGAATTCTGACATTTTTCAATCATTTTGGAAAGAGAAGATTTTCCGTAGATCCAACTCCGATAGAAGTGGAAATGCGTCTGTATGAGAATGATCTTCAGACGACTTTGATTGAAAACATTTCCAGAAAGGAGCAGGAATTAGATGTGGACACAAAATATCCTACTGGCAGTCATCGGTCTTAGTGCAGGTGTGATCGTAGCCAGCGGACTTTTTTCATTTGTCATTGAATTAGGTGTTGTGTCCGATTTTGCAGACCGCACCCACACAGGCGAACACATTTTGCTCTACGAGGACAGTGTGGCGCTGGGCGGAATACTGGCGAATATTTTCTGGGTGTTCCACATATCCATACCCGGTGGGAATATATTGGCAGCAGTGTTCGGGATTCTTGGTGGAATATTTGTGGGATGCTGGGCGATGGCACTTGCAGAAATGTTGAATGTATTTCCAATCTTTATTCGGCGTATGAAGATTATAAAAAGCGTACCATATCTTATACTTGGAATCGCAGTCGGAAAGACTGTGGGTGCGCTTTTGTTTTTTGCAAATCACTGGGGACAGTAATAATGCCGAGGCATTCTTGAAAGAATACTTTGCCGTTCAAAGGCAGGGACGAATCGAAAAAAGCGTTCATTGACAGGAAAGTCATGTGGAAAAAGAAAGGAGAGGAACATGGATAAACAAAAGCAACAGGAAGAATATAAGAATTACGTCAAGCAGAAGACGCCGGTACACAATCTGCCACTCAATATGCTCAAAGCATTTATTACAGGAGGCATTATCTGCACAATTGGACAGGGCATTTTGAATTATTGCAGGCACCTTGGAATAGAAAAAGACATCAGCGCAGGCTGGACTTCCATGATTCTGATTCTCTTAAGCGTCTTGCTCACTGGATTTAATATTTATCCGCAGATCGCAAAATGGGGCGGCGCAGGAGCGTTGGTTCCGATTACCGGATTCGCGAACTCCGTGGCGGCACCGGCAATCGAATATCAGAAAGAAGGACAGGTCATGGGAATCGGCTGCAAGATATTTACCATAGCAGGTCCGGTGATATTATATGGAATCTTCTCAAGCTGGGTACTTGGAGTGGGGTATTGGATATTGAAGATTTTGAAAGTGGTGTGAAAAAATTTTTAGATAGCGGACAGCAAGTCTCCAAAAGGAGCCGATAAAGGAGCTAAAAAAGAGCCAAAAAGGAGCCAAAAAGGAGCCGATAAGAGAAGTGTAAAAAGATGATAAGTTATGGGGAGTAGAAATGCTCCTCGTTTTTTTATTGACACATATATCACGGTGCGATATACTAACTATATCGAAGTACGATGTATCGCACTGAAAGGATTGAATTATGGACGCACATATTAAAAAGGTTTATGTTCCGATGACGGAGACAGGGTTTTACATCTTGTTATGCCTGCGCTCTCCGAATCACGGGTATGGAGTTGTACAGAAGGTAAGAGAAATGACAGACAATGAAGTGGTACTCGGTCCGGGAACCATGTATGGAAGTTTGTCAAAGATGGAAAAGGACGGATTGATTGAATTCGTAAGAGAGGAAGATAAGCGCAAGATTTATCAGATTACGGAGCTTGGAATGGAAGTACTGGAACTGGAGCTGAAACGGATTCAAAGATTGTATCGCAACGCACAGGAGGTATTGTAATGAGTGAGACAAAAAAGGAACTTCGCTGGTTTTCAATTATGGATTATGAAAAAGAAGCCCGTTATCTGAGCAGAATGCATCAGAAAGGCTGGAAATTCAAAAGAGTAACAATGCCTGGAATCTATACATTTGAAAAATGCGAGCCTGAGAAAGTGATCTATCAGTTGGATTATAATCAGGAAGGCATGAAAAACCAGATGGAATATGTGAAAATGTTTGAAGACTGCGGCTGGGAGTATCTTCTGGAATTTGCAGGATACAGTTATTTCAGAAAACCGGAAGCACAGATGTCCAGGGAAGAAGAGATATTCTGCGATGATGAATCGAGACTGGATATGATGAACCGGATCTTCCGGGGAAGAGTAATTCCACTGATTGTGATTTTCTGCTGTTTGGTTGTGAATGGATACAATGCTATGGCAGGACACGGAATGAGTGCACTTACAAGCGTGATTGGTGCATTAATGATTTTGTATGTTGTTATCTTTTTACAATTCACATTAAAATACATTTCATTTCGGCGGAAGATAAAGTAGTGAAGATGTTATAAAATTTTAAAAGAAGAATAAGATATGATAATCTCTTTATTAATAAGAATGCTATAAGGCAATTGTTAATAAGGAGATTTTTATTTGTTATAGTTGAGAAGATATAAATAATATATATAGTATTGAAAAAATAATATATATAAGTTAAAATAAAAAATAATTGATAACTATAGATTAGTGGGAGGATTTAGCTTGAAAAATAAAAAAGTGGAAATAATAAAAAGTAATGAATTTCAAAATTTATTTGATAAATCAAAGCAATTAATTGACAGTGCCAGAAGTAATATGGGGCAAATGGCAAATGTAATTACGGTTCTTACTAACTTTTTGCTCGGAAGATATATTGTAGAGCAGGAACAGCAAGGCGCCGAACGAGCAAAATATGGAGCAAAAGTTTTAGATTCTTTGTCGTCTTATCTGACAGAAGAATACGGAAGAGGTTTTTCAAGAAGTAATGTTGCGGGAATGCGACAATTTTATATGGCTTACAAGAATAGAGAAAATGAAATAATCCAATCGGGAATTGGACAATTTGATCAGGCTTTTGGAATTGTCCAATCAGGAATTGGACAATTGGAGGCTACATATAAGAAAAATCCATTTAAACTAAGTTGGACACATTATCAGATACTTATGCGTATAGAGGATAGGGAAGAAAGAGACTTTTATGAAAAGGAAGCGATACGTTCTAATTGGAATGTAAGCACCTTAAAAAGACAAATTCATTCTAGCTTGTATGAAAGACTGGCATTGAGCAGAGATAAAAATGATGTAATGAGACTGGCGAACGAAGGTGCCATTCCACAGAAACCGGAAGATATTTTACATACCCCGTATGTCTTGGAATTTGCAGGATTGGAGGATAAAGCAGCATATCATGAAAGTGATTTGGAGTCAGCGGTAATAGGAAAAATGCAGAAGTTCCTTTTAGAATTAGGAAAAGGTTTTCTTTTTGAACAGCGGCAGAAGAGATTTACATTTAATGACAAAAATTTTTATGTTGATTTGGTTTTATATAACAGACTGTTAAGGTGTTATGTTTTGATTGATTTTAAAATTGATGAACTCACGCATCAGGATTTAGGGCAGATGCAGATGTATGTAAATTATTATGATCGTTATGAAAAAATAGAGGGAGAGAATCCGACAATTGGTATTTTACTTTGTAAGCAAAGTGATGAAGCGCTTGTAGATTTAACACTTCCCTCAAATGCTAATATTTATGCAAAAGAGTATAAATTATATTTGCCGGATAAAAAACTGTTACAAAAAAAGCTAAAAGAATGGTTGGAAGAAGAACAGAATTAATTTGTAGAAAATGCTATTGGTATAAGTGAGTAATACAAGATTAGAGGGAAGTAAGATTTTCTTACTTCCCTCTAATTTCATATGCATATATTCTGTACAAAAATACTGAAAGCAGCATTGCGCCGAATGGAATACAGTATGACGAATTCGTATACACCCAAAGGAATAGATTTGTCATAATACTGCCTGTTACAAGTAATAAAAGTGCCGGCAAAGCAAGAAAAATTAATTCCTCAATAATTTTGAAATTTTTCGTATTGCATAGGAAAAGCATGAGCAGAAATGCAACCACATAGTAGATTGCATGCAGTCCATTTCCTAAATACATAATAATTGTTGCCTTCGGGGAATCAAAAAGTTTCCATAAGTGATTCTCATAGATTTTCAATTGTGATGTCGCAAAATAGTGAAGTACAAAGCTTAATATCAATCCACAATACAGTCCCCAAAATCGAAATCTACCTTTCATTGCATGTCCTCCTTGTATACTTTGTGCAAATGAAGTGAAAATATTTCCCTGTGTCATTTATTGAATTATCATTATCTTCAGAATACTATGAAAAAAGATAGATTGTCAATTTGATTATATCAATAGAATAGACTGATATATCAGTGCGGACTATGAGAAAAAAGAATTAAAATATGTTTATTTCTGTTTTTTCAACCGTTCTTTTTCTTCCCGCAGCAGTGTGACATTCAGATCATTTTCACTGGCGGTTTTATCCACCCAGAGATTCAGGGAATCTACGGCGAGGGAAATTTCATCCAGCTTTTGGCTGATAAATGCGAAATCTTTAATCTCATCATCGGAGATTTTCCCGTCTCGGGCAATCTGGATCAGTCTGCTGGTGAGTGGATTGATTTCATTGAGACAGGCAATTGTCTCCAAGATAATATTGGAGAGTTCGCCGACTTCCACTTCCGGAACGTAGCGCTGCCCGATGGCACATTTATGGGAGCAGTAGTAATTGCAAAGATCCGGGCGTTTGTAGCAGTCCGCCATCTGCACGACGTCGTAAGGAGTCGGCTCCTGTGTTTCGTATTCAATTTTTTCAATCCGGGAGGAAGAAACTCCTGCCATCAGCTCACTTGCTTTCTCGCGGGTGAGTTCTTTTTCTTCCCGGCATAACTGATAGATTGTCTTATTTTCACGCGTTGATTGTTTTCCCATAATTTACGAAAAATTATATATGTGTTTTTGACTATCTTTTTATATCTTCTTAAATGTCCGCAAAGCCTTATTTTATCGGCTCTACGGGCATTTTGCTTTTGTGGTAAACCTCACATATCTAGGTCTATCTTC